>CAZBUF010000511.1:0-8601 GCA_964495025.1 uncultured Bacteroidales bacterium
AAGCCATCAGAGACAATTATGTTGAATTCGAATATGCTATGTGCATGGAGTGTGCCGAAAAAATGAGAAGACAGCTGTCACAGGAATCTCTTGAACGAATTGGCAATTACTTTGAAAAACATGTCAATGTACAGGACAAAATAAACCATTTCCTTGAACATAACTATACATCTGTGGATGATTATTTATCTGCTTGCCTGATAAGTGGCTCCCCTATAGATGGCCTGAATGAATATCAGATCTTTGCACATTGCGAAGGTGAAAATCTCCTGTTATCTTTTTTCCCTTATATGATAAGTCATGCAGTTATTGAGGAAATGCAGGAGCTGCTTTCTGCTAAAACAAAAGACGAGCTGGATGATTTTACAGGCAGGCATTTTGATCTGCCTCCTGAATGGAAAGAATCAATAAAAGGTAAAAAATTGATCCTTATCTAGTTATACTGCCATTATTCCTTTTTTTACCCGTAGAACCGTTAATATAGCAACAAGTTTTATTATATTAGAGTCACTATGATTACAAAAATTCCTGTTAAAATCATTAAAATTGAAAATGAAGGCTCCCACCTGATCATCGAGGGGAAAATAAATAAAAATAAATCCAGCTTAATTATTGATACCGGTGCTTCCAAATCCGTATTTAACAGGAAAATATCCGGAACCGCGAAGGATGGAACCAGAAATCCCTGTAAGGATGATTTGCACACAGCTACATTATTCTCAGATGATATTCCTTCAGAGTGCGGAATAATCAATGAACTTCAGCTGGGAACACTGCATAATTATAATTATGAAGTTACATTTATGGATATTGAGTACATCAATAAGCTGTACCAGGATACCGTGGGTAAAAAAATTGACGGGCTTATCGGGAACGATTTACTGATCGCGCATCAGGCAATAATTGATTATGCGAACAAGACTTTGACACTGGCATACTGACTCGTTGCACACGGTCAATAATAAGGCCTTTCAACAACCATAACATTCTCTTTGTCTACTCTTAAAAATTATAACTTTATTTATTATTTTTAGGCATTGAAGTCATATTATTTATTTTGCCATAAGAAATCGTTTTTAATAATATGATAAAGCACTTTACCGCACTTAATTTTTTAATAATACCGGTATTAGCATTAAATGCAAATATCAGCGGCCGGGATTCACTGGTAAGCTATAATGATATCTCATTTTATACAAAATTCGAAGAACAGGCCCTTTGCCGCTATTTCAATGCCGGAGCCCCTGAATATATCAGGTTATTTTTATCTGCTTCCGAAGAAATTGATTCCGCTGAAATTGAAGAATATGTGACTACCTTCAATAGTTTTTGTGAGACTTTTAATACAAAGAAATTCCTTAAATCGAAACCCAAAAAAAAGATAAAGACAATTTACAGGGCCGTTCACGGTACTTTTTTTAGAAAATATGAGATGCTTACCTCATTTGATAAAATTTTTAAGGATGGTGACTATAATTGTGTTACTGCCTCTGCCTTGTATGGCATAATTTTGATCAGACTGAATATTCCATTTTTTGTGGTTGAAACACCGGTTCATGTTTATATTGTATCATATCCTGATAAAAACCGGATAAAAATTGAATCCACAGGGCCCTATGCAGGCTATTTTATTTATTCACAAAGCCTGAAAAAAGCCTTTATTGAAAATTTCAGGGAATATAAACTTATTGATGATAAAGAATATTCTAAATTATCTTTGGATGAACTGTTTGACAAGTATTACTTTATCGGAAACAAGATATCTATTAAAGAGCTGATAGGCATTCAATACTTTAATATTGCCGCTTATTACACCCTGAAGAATAATCTGGAGCAGGGTTATAACAGCCTGGAAAAAGCTTATGTATTTTATCCGCTGGAAGGAACCAGGATTTTATTATTCGATTATCTTAGTAATATGGTCATGAGGTTAACCTATGATAATCTTCAGCAACTGGATTATCTTATTAAGCTCACAAAATTTTCAAATCAACCACTAATAAAAGAACTAATAAGCTCCGAATTTATTAAGATCACCGAAAACTTTCTTGTAAATTCAGGAAATCCTGAATATTATGACAGTGTTTATAACTACCTGGCAGGTGAACTCAAAGTTGATGAATACCTGAAAGAAATTGAATTCATATATAATTATGAAAAAGGCAGGTTTCTGGTTAGTAACGGATTTATAGTTGAAAGCCACAACTTACTTTTAAGAGCACTTGAATTAAAACCAGGCAATGAATTCATCCTGGCAACATTTATTCAATCCATGAAGGGACTAACAGAACAAATGGATACACCGGAAGCAATAGAAAGACTGGAAAAATATGGTGTCCGCTGCCCGGAATTATTAACCGCAACCGGCTATATTAAAGTAATGATGGGAAGTTATTTAAAAGCTGCCAGCCAGAGTTTCAAAGCAAAGAATATCAGCAAAGGTGACAGCTACCTTAATAAATTTGAGGATCTATGCAAATCCGATACCGAAACAGGATCTGAAGATATTTTGATAGGTGAAGCATACTCCGCTGCCAGTGTATACTATTATAAAAAGGGCCTTTATACAAAAGCAAAGGAATATCTGGTTAGAGGCCTGAATTATGCGCCTGATAATAAATCATTAAGGATAGGCATCAGTTCTTTCTGATGTTAATGTTGAATTGCCAGATTATAAGTTCTCTGTATAATATAGGGATTCCCCAGGTGCGTGTTAACTTTGGCAATGATACTCATCTTCTGGAATTTTACATAGCCCGGCGGTACTTCATATGTTCTTGTTGCCATGCCCTGCCTGGTTTGAATCTCATACATATATTCCTTAAGATACCTGCCATCATAAAGCTCATCAATATAAAATTTAACATTCGACGAACGATTTGACAGATATATCCTGATAATGAATTTATTTTCCGATTCAACCCGGTTTATTTCTTCAATGATTATCCGGGGGTATTTTGTAATTAATTTACCTTCCCCGGTATACTCCTTTAGCCCTGTTCCCGGCTGATCTTCTTTATATGGTATCTCTGCAAGTATTTTGCCGTTCTTATAATATTTCTTCTGAATACCATTCAGCTTGTTATTGATAAAAGGATTAACAGTGTAGGGCTTACCATTCTCATAATACCAGACAGCATCCCCGTTTTTTAAATTATTCCTGTAAATCATCGTTGAATGTACCTTCCCCGAAGGATAATAATTTGTTGTTTTGCCTTCTTTCTTTCCGTTCAGGTAATTAACAGTTGAAAGTAATTTGCCTCTTTTACTGTAGTTTTTGGTTAATCCGTGCCTTACATTGCCTTTAACAGTAATCTCAGCTTTCAGTTCATTTGTACTGAAATATTTACGTACAACATGAATATCATTTCCCTTATTCCCTGTTTTATTTCCGCTATCGGCTGAATCGCAGGAGGAAAATAACAGAAGTAAAGCAAAAGCAGTAAAAGTCAGTATTTTCATTGCATACTTATTTTATTATAACTGTTAATTTCAGGCATAAAAATCATTACTGATTGTAATAATTTCAAAATTAATTAATTAAATATTATAACCTGTAAACTGTCATAAAGAATATTGATTTAATTTCTTATAAAAATTTTAATATATTTGCGCCACTGTTTTATTTAAAAATAAAAATAAAATGCGAAATAAAGGAGCTATATGGACATTAGCTATTGCGCTGGTTATGGTTTGTGTCTATCAATTATGGTTTACCGTAAAAACAAATATGGTAAGAAGGGATGCAAAGGAATATGCACAAAACGATCCTGTTAAAGAAGAATATTATCTCGATTCTATTGCGAGTGAAGATGTTTACAGTTTTCTGTTCGGGCTTAAAAAATATACTTACAGTGAATGCCAGGAAAGAGAGATAAATCTTGGCCTGGACCTTCAGGGTGGAATGAATGTTATTCTGGAGGTTTCTGTTGCCGATGTAATAAAATCTTTATCAAATTACAGTACTGATACAACCCTGAATAAAGCCATTGCCCTTGCCAAAAAACGGCAGCTTGAAACAAATGAGGACTTTGTTTCATTATTTGGACGAGCATTCGAGGAGATTGACCCTGATGCAAGGATGGCAGCTCTCTTTCTTTACAGTCTGAGAGACAGGATTGATTATAATACCGGAAACAATAAAGTCCTTGAAATTATCAGACAGGAAACTGATGATGCCGTACAAAATTCTTTTAACATAATTCGCACAAGAATAGATCATTTTGGCGTTACTCAGCCTAATGTTCAGAAGCTTGAAGGAGGAGAAAGAATTCTGGTTGAACTACCCGGAGTAGAAGAAAAGAACAGGGTCAGGAAATTGCTCCAGGGAACGGCAAATCTTGAATTCTGGGAGACTTATGAAAACCGTGAACTTTATCAGAATCTTCTTAATGCAAACAAGGTAGTAAAAAGTTACCTGGACGCACAAAATGGACAGAAAAAAGAAAAAGTCGCCACGGATGAAACAACTTCCGGAGAAACCCCGGCATTATTATCTGAGTTAGACAACACTGCCAGTGAAGAAAAGGAACCCTCATTACTATCACAGATTGAAGAAGCTGACTCAATAACCATTGATTCCCTGCAACAAAAATCAATTTATGAGGAGTTCCCCCTGTTTGAGTTATTAATTCCTTATGTATCGAGGGACCAGCAGCTAATGCCCGGGTGCCGGATCGGAAGGGCTCATTACAGGGATACAGCAAAGATCAACTTTTATATGCATCTGGTAATGGAAAAGGGAGTATTCCCGAAAAACTTCAAGTATTTCTGGTCGGCTCTGCCAATAGAGAATCCTGAGACAAACAAGCCAAGCGACATATATTCTATGCATGCTATCCAGGTTAAAACCAGGGACGGAAGAGCCCCTCTTGACGGAAATGTAATTACCGGGGCAAGGGAAAGTTTTGATAACGTAAGGGGTACTTCTGAGGTTGTTATGACCATGAACAGCGAGGGGACAAAGAAATGGGCGAGGATCACCAGGGAAAATGTAGGAAGGGTCATTGCCGTATCGATGGATAACCTTGTATTTTCTGATCCAAGGGTAAGCGAAGAAATAAATACAGGTAGTTCACGTATAACGGGAGTATCAGTCAAAGAAGCCCAGGACCTGTCTAACCTGTTAAAGTCAGGGACACTGCCCGCTCCCTGCAGAATTGTGCAGGAAGAAATTATCGGACCTACTTTAGGTAAGGAATCCATCAAAGCCGGTTTAAATTCTTTTATTATAGCATTCATTCTTATCCTGGCATATATGATTTTTTATTACAGCCGCAAAGCAGGCCTGGTTGCCGATATTGCCCTGTTATCAAATATGTTCTTTATTATTGGTGTCCTGGCATCGCTTCAGGCCTCACTGACCTTGCCGGGAATTGCCGGTATCGTCCTTACAATAGGTATGTCAGTTGATGCCAACGTATTGATATATGAAAGAATACGTGAAGAAATAGCAGCCGGCAAGGGTATAAAAATGGCAATTACTGACGGCTATAAAAATGCCTACTCCGCCATTATTGACGCAAACGTTACTACGGGAGTAACCGGGGCAATCCTGTTGTTAGTGGGTACAGGACCTATAAAAGGTTTTGCCACTACACTGGTAATAGGTATATGTACATCATTATTTTCCGCTATATTTATTACCCGCCTGGTATTTGAATATTTCCTGAACAGGAATAACAGGATCACATTTGCCACCAGCTTTACTGAGGGCGCATTTAAGAAAGTCAAAATAAATTTTATCGGTAACAGGAAGAAGTACTATATCGTCTCTGCTATCATAATTGTAGTCGGACTGGGATCATTGGTATTCAGAGGACTGGATCAGGGTGTTGATTTCACTGGCGGCAGAAACTATATACTGGAATTCAGTAAAGATGTTACTCCTTCTGATGTTGCTGCATCCCTGGAAACAGAATTAGGGGAAAGGCCAAAAGTAATATCATTTGGCGCCGGCAATAAAGTGAGGATCTCCACACAGTATAAAATTAACGAAGACGATCCTGCAATTGATGATGAGATCCAGCAAAAATTGTATAAAGGACTTCAACCAATGCTTGGTGAGAATGTTTCATTTGAAGAGTTTAACACTATTAACTGGATGGGTACCCAGAAAGTAGGACCTACAATCGCTGATGATATAAAACGTCAGGCAGTGGTTGCAATATTTTTCGCACTGATATTCATGTTTCTTTATATAATGTTAAGGTTCCGGAACTGGCAATTCGGACTCGGTGCTGTTGCTGCACTTATTCATGACGCTCTGATAATCCTGGGTCTGTTTTCCATTTTCTATACAATAATGCCATTCTCACTTGAAATAGACCAGACATTCATTGCAGCAATATTAACAGTGGTAGGTTATTCAATTAATGATACGGTTGTTATATATGACAGGATCAGGGAGTATCTCCGTGAGTTCAGAAAAAGAGACAGGGCAGAGATTATGAACTCAGCATTAAACAGCACATTAAGCCGTACCTTTAGTACATCATTGAGTACTTTTATTGTGTTACTCGCCATATTCATCTTTGGCGGGGAAAGTATCAAGGGATTTACATTTGCACTGCTGGTTGGTGTGGTTGTAGGAACATACTCCTCACTCTTTATTGCAACACCACTGGTTTATGATACTGTTAAAAGAAGCGAGCCTACGGAAAGGGTCCTGAGTGCAAAAAGAAAAAGATAATTAAGAACGCGGGATATACAGCCCTGTCTCCATTGTATCGGGATAGGGCTTTTTTTATTATATTTGTAGTCTAGCTCAATAATTATGGACCTAATAATATTGTTCATCAGCGGACCGGAAATTTTTGTGATTCTGCTGGTTGTATTATTACTTTTCGGGTCGAAAAAAATTCCTGAAGTTGCCAGGGGTATTGGCAAAGGAATGAGAGAATTCAAAAAGGCTGCAGATGATATTAAAAATGAGATCAATGCAGATACCGGTGAATTAAAAAAAGATATTACTGATATAAAGAAAAATCTCTCCGGAGATTAATAGCATTCCCCTGGAATTTTTTTAAGTATTATGTACCCTATTATTTTTCAAAGCGCTCCTTAAATAAATATGGAATATTTACTTTTAATTGCAGGTTTTATAATACTTCTCTACAGCAGTACTTTCCTTATTAAGGGAAGCGTATCCATAGCTCATAAATATAATGTTCCTACACTTGTTATTGGTGTTACCGTTGTGTCATTCGGCACATCAGCCCCGGAACTATTCGTTAGTGTCATTGCTGCAGTTAACGGCCATCCTTCAATTGCTATCGGAAATGTAATAGGCTCAAATATCGCAAATATAGCTTTGGTACTGGCAGTAACGGCAATATTCTTCCCCCTTCCCTTGAAGGCCAACACAATAAGAATTGACTGGCCGGTAATGATGGTGGTGAGTGTGATATTTTATATCTTCAGTTTGAACGGATACCTGAGATTGTGGGAGGGATTACTGTTCCTGATTTTCCTTACTGCCTATGTTTTTCTTTCATTGTTCTATTCAAAAAAGGAATATATGCTCGCTGATGAACAAAATATCAGGTTTCATTTATCATTACCATTCATTATATTTATTATAATCCTATCCATAGCAGGACTGGCTTTGGGATCACACCTGCTGATTAAAAACGCATCAATTATTGCAGCTAACCTTGGTATCAGTGAAAGAGTAATTTCCATATCAGTAATTGCTTTTGGAACAAGCGCTCCGGAACTGGCAACTTCAATAATTGCAGCCTTTAAAAAAGAAATGGATATTTCTGTCGGGAATATCATAGGTTCAAATATTTTTAACCTTTTGGGGGTGCTGGGAATCACAAGCTTAATTACACCTTTGCCGGTAAATGAGATGATACTGAAGGTAGATGTATTGTGGATGTTGGGTATTTCAATATTACTCCTTCTGTTTATCCTGCCTTTGAAAAAAGGAAAATTAACAAGAATAAAAGGGGCGATCCTGGTTGTAACATATTGTGTTTATATATATTTGCTTTTTATTAAACCTTCCTTATAAGAATGATAGAAGTTAAGAATATAACAAAATACTATGGCAGCCTTCTGGTTTTAAAAGGTATTGATCTGGCTGTAAAAAAAGGCGAGATCGTTGCTGTAATGGGGGCAAGCGGTGCAGGAAAAACCACACTTCTGCAGATAATCGGCACCCTTCTCAGGCCTGATTCGGGAACGATAATAATTAATGATACTGACCTTATAAGTTTGAAAGAAAAGCAGCTGGCAAGATTCAGAAATCAACATGTCGGCTTTGTATTTCAGTTTCACCATTTGCTTCCTGAATTTACAGCACTAGAAAATGTGTGCATCCCGGCATTTGTGGCAAGAACTGCCAGGCATGAAGCTGAAGCTAATGCGATGGAAATACTGAAATTCCTGAACCTGGAAAACAGGCTCGATCATAAACCTAACGAGCTTTCAGGTGGCGAGCAGCAACGCGTGGCAGTAGCACGCGCCTTAATAAACAACCCTGATGTTATCCTGGCTGACGAACCTTCCGGCAATCTTGATACAAAGAACAAGGAAGAACTTCATAACCTGTTTTTTTCACTGCGGAATAAATATAAACAGACCATAGTAATTGCT
>CAZBUF010000512.1:0-2390 GCA_964495025.1 uncultured Bacteroidales bacterium
TTTTTAAATGCAAATTTTATATTCCAAAAATATCCTCAGCATTTTTTGTTGTTATTTCAGCTACTCTTGCAGGATCTAATTTATGGATCTCTGCAATTTTTTCTGCAATATATACAAGGTAACTGCTTTCATTTCGCTTTCCCCGCATGGGTACAGGCGCCAGGAAGGGAGAGTCAGTCTCCAGCACAATGTGCTCAATATTAATTTCCTGTACAACCTTATCCAGCCCTGAATTCTTAAAAGTCACTATTCCGCCGATGCCAAGCCTGAAACCAAATTCATTGATTATATACCTTGCCTGTTCTATAGTACCTGTAAAAGCATGAAAGATACCCTTTATTCCGAACGCCTTATATTTTTTCATTACAGTGAAAATCTCGTCAAATGATTCCCTGGCATGTATAATCACCGGTAATTTATGCTCTATGGATAGCTCAATATGCATTTTGAAGCAGGCGATCTGCTCGTTTCTGAATTTCTTTTCGCGGTACAGATCGATGCCGGTTTCACCAAGGGCATAGTATTTTCCTGTATTAAGCTCATTTTCGATCAATTTCATGTTTTCCTTAAAATCATCGCCTGTTGAACCAGGATGTAACCCCATCATCGGGAAACAGTTTTCAGGATATGCCGCTGACAGCTTTTTGATCGATTTTATTGATTCCCTGTCAATGTTTGGCAGGAACATTTTTGTAATACCTTTGCCGACAGCCCTTTCAATGACTTCATCAATATCGTTATTGAAGTCTGGCAGATAAAGGTGTGTATGTGTATCAACCAAATGCATTTGTCAGCTATATGATTAATAAAATGTGATTTACCCTTTACTGTAAAAACTCTTTACAGTATGTTTTATTGCCTGTAAAATTATGCTAAATATTTGTATATTTTTCCTGGCAGGCACCTAACCAGTCCGTTAAATTCAAGGTTAAGCAATAAAGCAGATACCTTGCTGACAGGCAAATCACTGTTAAGAGAGATCTGGTCGATGGTAAGTTCTGAGCTGCTTTCAAGAATATTTAATACTTTGGATTCATCATCGCTAAGTTCCACAAACAATTTTTTCTGCGGCGCAGGCGAATTTAATTTCTCCGGCTGCCATCCAAGGAAGTATTCTATGTCCTGAAAATTCTCAATGAGGGCGGCCCTGTTGGTCTTCACCAGGTTATTGCACCCTGCTGAATACTTGTCCCCAGCGCGTCCGGGAACGGCGAATACATCCCTGTTATAGGAGTTGGCAATATCTGCTGTTATCAATGCCCCCCCTTTTTCGGCCGATTCAACAACAACAACAGCATCTGACAGTCCGGCAATTATCCTGTTACGCTTAACAAAATTGTTTGGCTCCGGCGTTTGGCTTGCCGGAAAGTCGGAGATCAATGCCCCCTGTGCGGCAATTTTCCCGGCAATTTCCTTATGCATGGCAGGGTAAATGGTGGAATGGCCGTGCCCCAGCACGGCGACCGTTTCAAGATTATTTCTTAGTGCTGCCTTATGAGCGTGGATATCAATCCCATAAGCAAGGCCACTGACTATTAGTACATCGTGGTTATTACGGGCTAATCCCTCAACCAGCCTGTTGCATATATCCCTGCCATATGCGGTGGCATTTCTTGTACCCACAATACTGAGTACCTTTTGTTTGTTCAGATTCACATTACCACTGACAAAGATAATGACGGGTGCATCATAACAATGCCTGAGCCTTTCAGGATAATTTTCATCAAGGTAAAAAAGCGTGCATATATTATTTTTTGTTATAAACTCCAGTTCCTTTTCGGCTTTTTCCAAAACATTATTGCAGGTTATGTAATCTGCCAGCTTATCGCCTATGCGCGGTATTTTAAGAAGATTTCTTCCTTTTTCCCTGAATACTCCTTCGGCACTGCCGCAATATGCAATTAATCTCTTTGTCAGTACCGGGCCTATTTTTGGAATTAGCCCTATTCCAATCTTATACTTAAGATCATCATTTTTCATATGTACTGTAATGAATAATCACCAATTAATAATATAAATCAGGGCTTTCATATTATGAATTATTTGATGATTATCCTAAAATAATAATGATTAAAGGATTGAAAGGTTATGACGGTGTTTTTAGCGCTTAACAGCGCTGGTTCTTACTTTTCTCCTTAATGAGAAAAGTAAGCAAAAGAATCAAGAGCTGACATAAATTTTGGATAAATCTGAAAGCTTGGCTCTTCTTTTCGCATTGCTAACCGTTTCACTTGCGCAATGCTTAAGGGCCATCACTACGAGCCTTCGCTTAGATTTATGCTCCAAAATTTATGAAGGCTCATTTCAATATAAATAGGCGTAATTGTAAACACTCTAAACTTTAAACAAGTAACTTTAAATTGTCTAATTGTTATATTGCTAAATTGTTA
>CAZBUF010000513.1:0-1857 GCA_964495025.1 uncultured Bacteroidales bacterium
CCCAAAAACGCAAATATCAGCGCTTCTTTATATTTTACAATTATTTTATCAGGTATGATTATTTCATGCTCACAGTTGTCCTTTATAAGCTTTATAAGAAATTTATTAAAAGCGCCACCTCCCGTTACCAGAATATCTCCCTTTTCTTTCCCCTTTACCTGGTTTGTGATCTGTATCATTATATGTTCATAGACGGTACGCATCTTGCTTTCGACGGATAACTCATGTTTGTCCATCAGCGGCAGGAATTCTTCCTGAAACCATTCCCTGCCGAGTGATTTAGGTATTGCTTTTTTATAATAGCCTATCCCGTTCAATTTCTCAAGCAACGGATAGCAGATATCTCCTTTTTCTGCAATATTTCCGTCCCTGTCAAGTTTACAGTTCAATTTACCCGCCAGATCGTTGATAATAATGTTAACCGGACAAATATCATATGCCACCCTGTCATTGCCCTTGTTATATGATATATTTGCAAATCCTCCCAGATTAAGGCAGAAGGTGTATTTTTCGAACAATAAATCATCTCCTACGGGCACAAGCGGAGCACCTTGTCCATTCAAAGCGATATCAAGCGATCTGAAATCAGATACTGTTGTAGTTCCGCATTTTGCAGCTATCTCAGCGCCACTACCCAGCTGAAAGGTCAGTTTTTCGTCGGGCTTGTGGAATACAGTATGTCCATGTGAAGCTATAAGGTCAACTCTCTCTTTTATGCCTTTCGAAAAAGCATTTATACGATCTCCGATATATGAACCGAAGCTGTTATGAAGCTTCAGAAATTCATACACTGATAATTTATCAATATTGTTTATCCTTTTACGCCAGCTCTCCGGGAAAGGAATTGTAACAGCTTTATTAACAGAATAATACCATTTCCTGTTCTTTTTATGAAATTTGCAAAAAGCTATATCCAGTCCGTCCATACTGCTCCCTGACATGATCCCTATAACATTGTATGCTAACATTACCGTAGTTAATATTTAATAATAAAATATTTCATTATATTTCCCTGTATTGTCTTTGTAATCAGAAACAAATATTTCCAGAAGGTGCTCTTTGCCCTTTGATATTTTCTCATTATCAAATAAATAGCTCAGGGTATTGCTTTTAGCATCGTATTCAAACAATGCCCATTCGTTATCAATATAACCGTTATAAGTTTTTATTCCTGACAGTTCATCAGTTATCTTAAAACTCATTATGTTTCTATTAGTATAATTTCCGTTTTTAATAACTTCTGCAGGGTATATTTCAGGAGGTACAGTGTCAACCATTACCCTGAAATTCCCGAATGTGCCTGTCCGTGTAACAACAAATCCATCCTGCCACATACCGCCCTGGCTTATTATGCTGGAATCGTTATCTACAGATGCAATTACTGCCTTGTTGTATAATCTTTCGGGCATGTTCCCTGCTCTTATTGCCAGATAGTAATCCTTATGAAGAGCCGTATAACGATCATGCACACAATGAATATCAGAATATTCATTACTGTCGGCTGCGATACGCCGGCATTTGAAGTCAATATTATCGTATAACGCATTCTCAGGTATGCTTATCTCCACATCATCATCCTTATAACTATTCTCAGTATAGTAATAAAAGGTCTTTTTATAGTCAGGATGATACTTTTCAACATTGTTACCGGCATAGTCACAGTTTGTCCTGACAAGAAATACAAGCTCGGAATGATTTTGATTCACATCACTTGCTATTATCTTTATCCTGTTTATTGTATCATGTCTGAAAGCATATACACCGCGTTCCTTTATATTTTTATAGATGCTCAGCTTATTATTCGGCTCAACAAACAACTTATGAATTTTTGCGTTATTCAGTATTTTCTGTTCATAG
>CAZBUF010000514.1:0-6661 GCA_964495025.1 uncultured Bacteroidales bacterium
CTCCTCGATGTTCTTCAGACCTTCCTCGAACTCATCGGTAACAACCTCCGGCTGAACAAACGTCACGGTGCCCGTTGACAGGCAATTGTTCGCGTCAGAAGCTGTATATGTATGAATGCCTGCCGGCAGGTTCCTCAGCTCCGTGCCTGTTCTTTTGTTGCTCCACATCACTTTGTAGGGGGGGGTACCGCCAAGGATGCCTATTCTTATAGAGCCGTCATCAACAATTTTCTTAACCATCCCTGTTATGGGATCGCGGCCGCCGGTGTAGGATGTGCTTATTATCCTTGTTTCAAAATCATGCTGAACACAGGGGCATGTATTGCAATCCTCAAGATGCCTGATCACAACATCATCAAAATAATAATAGGCATATGCCTTATTACGCTCATTAACGACGTTCTTATCAGTTACCACGTAGTTTGTATTCTCATAGTTGCTGAAATTTCCTATGATAAAATGCTTCTCATTCCCGCCGGCTGTGTAAACATAACATTTCTGCTCCCAGTCCTCGACATTATCGAGGAACAAACCGTCAATGTTGTTAAGCTGTGGTTTGCCGCCCAGGGCAACAATACCTTCTTTCAGTATCTTATCTTTGACAAAATAGACACTCAGCTGGTCCACAGCAAACCTTGAGCCTGAAGCGAGCCTGTAATAAAAGGTAACACAGTATTTCTCTCCTGCCTCCATAGGTTTCTTCAGCTCACCCTGGAAATATTCCCTTCTGCCCTCGAAGGTCCCGCTTAGTATCGCTCCCACATACCCGTTGCCTGTCTTCGGTTCGCTTGAACCTGCAAAGTTACGGGGTACGCCCGCATCTTCGGGGCTGCACCTGTTAAAATAGTCAGGCGCTGCAAAGGTAGGATATGTCCAGCCGGTAATAATTCTGTGCGACTGGTTCTCAGGATTGTGTGATTTGGGGCATTCCGCATATTCTTCAAAACTGTAATTAACAACAAGGTTCTTGTCCTGTGAATAAGCATTGCCAGTAAAAAAGACAATGATCTGAAATGCAAAAATGAATTTCACAAAAGCAATCTTGTATAATGATTTTGCTTTCATAATGAATAAGTTTTAATTCAACTTTAAGTGCTAATAAAAATAAGGAATTTTTACTTCACCCTCAAACAGGATATGGAATTTATTTGTTCATTTCTTTTGTCTTGATACAAAAGAAACGAACCAAAGAAAAAATCAAGAAAAAATAATCTTCTGCCAACGCACATTCCTGCAAGGCACGCAGCAATTTTTTCCGGCCAGCCCGTTTTAAAAAAAAACCAGACTCTTTCGTACCATGGCTATTTCAGAAATGTTATCCGAAAATAAATAACTTAATATCCAAAACCTGTTTCGAACATTGACATTTTGGAATTTATTTGTTATTTGTTTTTTGGGATTTGTGATTTATATTAACGGCTGGCAGGCGATCTCAATTATATGTAAGAATTATGAAAAGAAAAACTAAAACCTATAAGCATAGCCTATGGCGAACTTGACAGGAAATAAACCAAATTCAGCGAAGTCATAGGTTTGATCCAGCACATCAATCCTGTCATAAAATTCAGGATTGATAATATACAGGAGTTCAATCAGAATCTCATGTTTCCTCATTTCGTCAAAGCTCATATTCACTCCGCCTCCAAAAGTAAATCCCCTATATCTTTCAGATAAAATACTGTTATAATACTGATCCCTTACGCTAACTATACCATTTATACCATAATATGCGGAGCCAAAAGGCCTTGCCATATATCCCTGTTCAAGTACATAAACTTTTGTACCAACAGTCCAGCCTAAACCTGAAAATATTGTTGTTCCTAAGCCGCCGCATACACTAAAGTAACTTATAGGCCTGAATTCCACAAAACCTCCCAGTACCCCGTATGGTATCCCCCAACCCAGACCCAGTGCAACGCCTGATTGCGCATAGTCCCTTACACTAACAACCTGATCGATCTTATATGTATAAGTGCTGCTTTTTGAGAAATAAATTGTTACTCCCTTTTCGGGATCAACATTTAATATCTTTCCTGATGTTTGTGTTCCGTTACTCAGGATTATTATGTAACTTTTATTTGGGTCTATTTCCTTACCTTTAAAATAGAAATTCTGGGCAGTTAAATGCGCTGAGAAAAGCAGGATAGCTGCAAGTAGAAAAAACGTCCTTTTTGACACTGTTTATTTTTTGGCGGGTTAAAAAAGCAGTATCTGTCTTAAAACATTATAGCCTGTAGAACGCGATAGCCATCTTTTAAGGGCAGAGATCCTTTATATACCGGTTTTTAAGACAGATACCAGTTAAAGTAATTATTTGGAATACTTTGCTTTTACTTCATTATATTCATCTTCCTCAACAAAATTGAAAGAGTCAACTTCACCATCCTTATTTAGCTGGCAAACCATATAATTGCTTTCAAGCTCACCATTCTGAACAAGTGTAGGATCAATTAATGGTGTACCCTCAACAACATAGGCAGACTGCGCAGCCAGTAAGAAATACAGGAATTTGCTTGAAACAACTCCGTCAACCAGCGCGACAGCGCCGGGAACTTTTTCCAGTGCACGGTCAATAGCTTCCTTCATGTTAGGAATACCGGTGGGAACAAAAATTATTATCCACGCAGCATCAACTCCCTCTACCCTGCTTTTACCTCTTTCAAAAGAATCGGCTTTTGACAAATCGATATTCTTGGATGATACAACTGTAAAATCCAGTAAACGGGTTGTACAGGCAGTTAACAGAACTACCAGTGAAATCATTAAAACTCTTGACATCGTTTTCATAGATTGATTTTTAAAGTTAGAATTAGTATTAAAATCTATACAAATTTAGAAATTGATAAAGAAATAGCAAATATTATGAAACATATTATGGAATAGGCAAAAAAAGACTGCACCTTTCATTCATTTACATACCCTTGCATAAAGATCATAATCGTCTGCAGATAATATCTCCACATCATAGAAACTGCCAATATTCATTTTATTTCCTTTTTTGGATACAAGCACCTCATTATCAACTTCAGGAGCATCAGATTCCGTTCTGCATATGTAGTAGTCTCCTTCCGTGTGGTCAGCTATGACCTTAAATATCTTACCTGTCTTTTTTTCATTCAGCAACCGTGAAACAGCCATCTGCTCCTCCATTATTGTATCGGCACGTTTCTGTTTAATATGTGCGGGAACAGTATCTTTAAAATTTTTCGCTGAGTAAGTATCCTCCTCTTCAGAATAGGTGAACACTCCGAGCCTGTCAAATTTTGTCTCCCTGACAAAATGTACAAGCTCCTCAAATTCCGCTTTTCCTTCGCCGGGATGGCCTGTCATCAGACTTGTTCTCAGTGTTATCCCGGGAATTTCTGACCGCAGAAAAGCTATAAGCTCATTTGTCTGTTCCTTATTTATTCCGCGCCTCATTTTAGCCAGCACTTTGTTGCTGATATGCTGAAAAGGGATATCGATATATTTGCAGATGTTATCCCTCTCCTTCATTACCTGCACTATATCACGCGGAAAATTTGCTGGATAGGCATAAAGCAACCTGATCCATTCGATGCCCCGCACATCTGACAGATGTTTCAGAAGGTCCGCAAGCTTCTGATGCGAATACAGGTCAGTGCCGTAAAACGTCAGGTCCTGGGCTATAAGGATCAGCTCTTTCACTCCTTTTTCTGCAAGCAGCTCTGTTTCCTTAACCAGTGTATTTATGGGTTTTGATATATATTTGCCGCGCATCAGGGGTATGGCACAAAAAGAGCATGTCCTGTTGCATCCTTCAGATATCTTCAGGTAGGCATAATGACCGGGTGTTGTCAGCATCCTTTCACCAAGCAACTCCTCTTTAAGATCAGCTCCCAGGGTTTTTAATATTGATCCCATATCACCGGTGCCGAAATACTCATCAACGTCAGGTATCTCCTTCCTGAGATCATCCCTGTAACGCTGTGATAAACAACCCATAACGAATACACGCTTAATCTTTCCCTGCTTTTTGGTATTCACAAACTGCAGGATAGTATCTATTGACTCCTGTTTTGCATCCAGAATGAATCCGCAGGTATTGATGATCACTGTGTCTGCCTCTGTGGAGTCCGAATCAAAAATTATCTGAAAATCATCAGCTTCGAGCTGCTTCATTAAGAATTCCGAATCGACAACATTCTTTGAACAACCCAGGGTGACTATGTTGATTTTGCTGTTGGTTTTGGTTTTCATTGTTCGTTGCTTTTTACTCGCTGCTCGCTTCTCGTTGCTCTATTGCTCTATTGTTCTATTGCTCTATTGTTACTGGTTGCAGGTCGCAGGTTCTGCGTCATTGCGATCCCGCCGAAGCGGGAGAAGCAATCTCAGAAGGCTGTCCCCCCAATTCGTCATTGCGATCCCGCCGAAGCGGGAGAAGCAATCTCATTTTTAACCGGAGAACAGTGAATCGACAAACTCCGATCTGTTAAAAACCTGGAGATCGTCAATTTTCTCACCTATGCCAATATATTTCACAGGGATCCTGAACTGATCGGAAATTCCTATTACCACGCCTCCTTTGGCTGTTCCGTCAAGCTTGGTGATAGCCAGTGACGTTACCTGTATAACGTTGGTAAACTGTTTGGCCTGTTCAAAAGCATTCTGGCCAACCGAGCCGTCAAGGATCAATAAAATTTCGTGTGGCGCCTCGGGTATGATTTTTTGCATCACCCGCTTTATCTTTGAAAGCTCATCCATAAGGTTAATCCTGTTATGCAGTCTTCCGGCGGTATCAATAATAACAACGTCGGTATCATGTGCTTTAGCGGATGCTATAGTATCGTATGCCACTGACGCAGGATCGGAGCCCATTTTCTGTTTTACAACAGGCACTCCTGCCCTTTCAGCCCAGATCGACAGCTGGTCAATAGCCGCTGCGCGAAAGGTATCTGCTGCTCCAAGCACCACAGATTTGCCTGCATTTTTAAACTGGTAAGCCAGCTTCCCTATGGTGGTAGTTTTACCCACACCATTTACGCCGACCACCATAATAACGTAAGGCCTGTGGGGCAGACCTGCATCAAACTCTTTTATATCTTCAGCATTCGTCTCTTCAAGCAGTTCTGCGATCTCCTCCTTCAGTATAGCGTTAAGTTCGTCTGTGCCCATGTATTTATCCCTGGCGACCCTTGATTCGATACGTTCTATTATTCTAAGTGTTGTATCAACGCCTACATCTGAAGTAACAAGAACTTCCTCAAGGTTATCCAGCACCTCGTCATCAACCTTTGATTTGCCAACAACAGCCCTGGAAAGTTTCTTAATGACACTTTCCTTGGTCTTTTCCAGGCCCCTGTCAAGTTTATCTTTCTTGTTTTTAGAGAACAAACCAAATTTGACCATCTTCGATTTTTTATAAAAAAAAAGCCTTCTTTATGCAAAGAAAGCCTGTACAGTATATGGGTTATAATTTGCTATTCCCCTTTTGAGAAAAAATCCTTAATGTGATCAATATGTATCAGCTCATCTTTAAAAATATATGAACCGCTCTTTGGGGATTTTACCATTTTGACGCACCTGGTAAATTTTCTTCCTTCACCTGTCCGCAGCGTTGCTACTACTTTCTTTGCCATTATAACAATTATTTAATTTCTTTATGAACTGTGACTTTCTTAAGTATAGGATTATACTTTTTCAATTCTAACCTTTCGGTAGTATTTTTCCTGTGTTTGGTTGTTCTATATCTGGATGTACCCGGCATACCGCTTTCTTTATGCTCGGTACACTCAATTATCACCTGTACTCTGTTACCTTTCTTAGCCATAAGTTATTTAATTCTAGTATTTGCTTAAATATCCCTGTTCCTTTGCATCACTCAGGGCTTTTTTCAGGCCTTTCTTGTTTATTACCCTCATACCTGCTGCAGAAACTCTCAGTCTTATCCATCGATCCTCATCCTCCAGGTAAAACCTCTTATCAAAAAGATTAGGATAAAACTTTCTTTTTGTCCTCGCATTAGAGTGAGCAACATTATTCCCGGCCATCGCCTTCTTCCCTGTTATCTGACAAACTTTTGACATTATAATGCTTGTTTATTTTCTATTTTTCAAAACAGTTCGCAAAGTACGTTAAATTTATTCAGATTTTCAAATATATTGGGGAAATAATTGTTGTATGGTTATATGGTTCTATTGTTGGTGAAAAGTATTTTCCAGATTTTTAACAATACTTTCCAGATCATTAAGATGCTCCGGCACCTTAATGGTGTTAAGCACACTTTTTATTGTAAAACAATATTCATAATCCAGGTGTGAAAAACTATCTTTAAAAATATGTGCTATAACCGCATGTATAGGTTTATCCACCCAAAATACAACCTTAACATCTTCCCTTTTCATTTCATTATTCCTGGCATTTTTTCTGATTTCTGTAATCAGGTCCATCTTATCTTCAAAATCATCAGGTATATTATCATCAAACACTACATCTCTAAAATCGATCAATACCTGATTTATGGATTTCATTGCAGGATTTCCCATTATATAGTTATTATACCATATATAGGTCTCCACAGAATAATTTCCGGTAAATTTCTGAACCAGAAGGTTTTCTTTTTCAAATATCTGATACTTTATCTGCATGTCCGCACAACTTATGACCTCAAATGTACATTATATTTATTAAAATATTTCGCTTT
>CAZBUF010000515.1:0-4690 GCA_964495025.1 uncultured Bacteroidales bacterium
GCAATTCAACAATATGGCAATTCAACAATCTTGCAATTCAACAATTTCGCAATTCAACAATTTAGCAATTCAACAATTTAGCAATTCAACAATCATGCAATACAGCAACAGAACAATAAAATCATTATTTTTGACGATTAAAACCTTAAATTATATTAAAGCATGAAAGTACTATTCATTGGCGGAACAGGCAATATAAGCACATCCGTAAGCAAGCTGGCCATTTCCATGGGGATGGACCTGTATTTACTGAACAGGGGAACAACGCGTAAAAAAATAGCCGGAGCAAAAACTATAACCTGTGATGTTGCCAAAGCAGGGGATTTAAAACATTCACTGAAAGACCATATGTGGGATGTGGTTGTTAACTGGATAGCATACACTGAAGATGATGTAAACAGGGATATTGAATTATTTAATGGTAAAACAAAGCAATATATTTTTATAAGTTCTGCTTCAGCTTACCAGAAGCCGGTATCTCACCCGGTAATAACGGAATCAACTCCTGTTGCCAACCCGCACTGGGAATATTCACGCAATAAGATTGCCTGTGAGGACAGGCTAATAAATGCCTACCGCAGTCAGAATTTTCCCGTTACAATAGTGAGGCCTTCACATACCTATGATACGGTCATCCCTGTCGCGGTTGGGGGCTGGGATGAATATACCATCATTGACCGTATGAAAAAGGGTAAAAAGATTATTGTCCATGGCGATGGTACATCGCTATGGGTACTTACACATGCTGAAGATTTTGCCAGGGCGTTTGTTGGACTAATGGGCCATCAGCAGGCCACAGGGCATACATTTCATATCACCTCTGATGAGATACTAACGTGGAACCAGATCTATGAAGCTGTTGCTGACGCAGCAGGCGCAAAAGCAAATATCGTGCATATACCTTCTGAATTTATCTGCAGGTATGATGAATCACAGACCGGAAATCTTATTGGGGACAAGGCGCACAGTGTGATTTTTGATAATTCTAAAATCAAGAAATTTGTTCCCGGCTATACGGCAACAATAACTTTCAAGGAGGGAATAAAAAGGACCCTTGCATGGTTTGATGCAAATCCTGATAAAAAAGTAATAAAAGAGGAAACGAATAAGCTAATGGACAGGATCATTCAGGCTTATGAAGGCAAAGAATAATATATACTAACTTTTTTCTTTTCTTAATTCAATAACCGTAATTTCCGGACGGATACCTACACGTGCAGGGAAACCGATAAAGCCGAAGCCACGGTTGACATAAAGGTATTTTCCGTTCTCGCTGTATAATCCGCCCCACCTGGGATACATATATTTCACAGGGCTCCAGCTGAACCAGGCAGTCTCAATACCCATCTGCATGCCATGAGTATGGCCGCTGAGAGTAAGGTGTATATGTTTTTCAAATCCCAGTACCTGTCCGTCCCAGTGCGACGGATCATGCGACATTAATATTGTGAACCTATCATCCGTATTATTTTCAAATGCTTTGTTAAGATCGCCGTACTGATGAAAAGGGGGCTTGCCCCAGTTCTCCACACCTGCCAGTTGTATAACCGAGCTGTCTTTTCTTATTTCAACACGTTCATTCCTTAAAAGAGTGAATCCCATTGAATACTGGTAATCAGCCAGTTTATCCAGGTTTTTTTGCCTTGCTTCTTCTGATGGCCATCTATAGTAATCACCATAGTCATGGTTTCCCAGTATCGAATATTTGCCATACGGCGCAGCCAGGGATCCAATGATCTCCGCATAGGGCCTGATCTCATCAGCAAGATTATTCACCATATCACCTGTGAACAATATCAGGTCTGCATTTTGTTTCCTGATAAGTTCTATACCTCTTTTAACAGCTGATATATTATCAAACGTTCCCGCGTGTATATCCGATATCTGCAGTATCCTGAAGCCATCAAATTCCTGCGGCAGATCATTAAAAAACAAAGTTACATTCCTGACCTTATAATTGTATTTGCCGTAGAACAAGCCGTAAACACACAGAAAAAAGAACACAGAAGTTATGATCAATGCAGAAAATCCTGTTATTTTACTTCTGTGAACGAAATTAACATTACCTTTTACAGTGATTGATTCAACAATGAATCTCACGAACCTGTATAAGTCTTCTATAAGCAGAAAATTGGCAATTAGTATTTTTACCAGTATAAATGAAAATGCCAGTCCGAAAAATATATTGGTCATAAGGTTAGTATCACCAAGGCCTTTCCCTGCAAACAGCCATAGGCTAAGGAAACCTGCCACGGTTATTAATACCGTCAGCCAGTAGACTATTTGAAATATTCGCTGGCTCTCAGGAGAAAAGATACTTTTAATCCCTTTGTAAACATATATTTCTGCCAGGATTATTACCAGCAGGATAATAAAAAAGAATAGCCTCATTTTTCAATTTTTAAATTATCTAATCTACATACTAACATCTGAAAATAAGAAAAGATTAATTCAAACTGCAATTTTATTGAAAATTGCAGTTGTTTATTTCAATTTAATGATAAAATATAAAATTCTACCTTAGAATATTTAGATAAATATGGATTTAATATTATTTTTAAGCCATACATTACACCATAAAATCATTTACCTGTTTATTACTCATTCTATGAAATTATTTAAACTATTTACTCAACTGCTTTGCCTTATTATTCTTTTTGTAAGTTGCAATAAGGATAAGAATTCATCTCCGTCATTAACTCCTGTACAACGAGAAATGCAAAATAATGTATTAAACCTTCAGCAAATCAACTATGATTTGCTTGTTGATTTGCAGGATCAAACAGACTCATTGTCTGCCATAGATTCTGTTGTTAATATGTTTCTTGCCGATACAACAGTTGAATGGGCGAAGTCAAACAGCCAGGGAATTATTGTTCAATATAAGAGCGGTATAAAAGGCGGAATAATGCTAAATTCCGAAAGATATACCGGTATCGATCCGGAAATTGACGAAGCTCCGGTTGCGTCGAAAACAATGGATGTTAATTTTAAAACCGGGAAAGGAAAATCCACAGTTAAGCTTATTGTTCCTCCAACTGAAAGAACATTGTTTATATGTCCCATTTATAAAGAGTTCAGTTTGCCGGCGGACATTATAATGGACCAGCATGATGAACAATTCATTAAAACTCATTACTGGATCCCTGAAAGAGACCTGGATGATCATGCAAGTCTTGAGAAGTTTACATTTCTCGAGAATTACGGTGTAATAATAATATACAGTCATGGACTTGCCTGGCCTGATAACGACTTGATACTGGAGGTTTATCTGATGACAGGGGAGATTGTTAACGAGCTAACAAGCAGCAGATACTGGAAGTATATTAATGACGGGATCATTCCTTTAATATTTGCCCAGAACAGCAATTATTACTATGTCAGTCCGGAGTTTATAACATCATATAATAATTTTGAAAGGGATACGACTTTAATATACGGGGGCTTCTGTTACAGCTCCTTAGGTACGTGGGCGACGGAGATGACGGGCGCCGGTGCCGGAGGTTATTTTGGATATGACTGGTCAGTTTTCAGTAAAGCGTCAGACCTGTGGGAAAGGAACCTGTTTGAAAACCTCACTGACACAAGCCTTTCAAAGCCAATGACATGTATGGAATGGATGAATGGTAATACTATTGGTAAATGGTACCGGGATAAGTTTGACGAAATCAATGTACATATAGAGTATTTCGGAATTCCTGATCTGGCATTGTGGGATAAAAAGGAGCCCAGTTCCTATAACAGATGTTTCATCTGGAGCATGACAAATGCAACATGGGAGTTTAATGACGGTTCTTTTGAGAACCAGGGAGACTACCTTTCAGGCAGTAACGTAACTGGCGAGATGTCAGGAGATACGGTATTTTATGGAACCTGGGATGGTCCGTACCTTATAGGGGGCTCATATAGCGGGGAATTAAAAGTAACCGGCGATTTCTCCCGTTATCCGTACGTTATAACTGACTATCGTTTAAGTGCAAAAACAATATCTTCTGATACAATAACGGAAATTATCGAAGGTAAGAATATCAGCTTTATTGGTTATGACAGGACCGTCGGTGGGGCTGAGTTTTATGAGAGAGGCACCGGTGCCTGTAACTACATAACTAATATGACTTACCATGTAGATGGGCACGATGGTGTTTACTTCAGAGATCTGTACAGTTATGAATGTGTTGAAAACAGCTATATCCAGTTAACCTTCGTTGAATACTAGATACAGCTGTTTCCGGATATTCAAATACTATTGTTTAATGATCTTTATAACACTGTCCTGTCCGGAAAGTTTGAGAAAATAAGTACCTGCCGGGAGGTCGCACAGTGATATAACGTCATTGTTTTCTATTTCTTTTTCCAGGATCAATGTATTGGTAACTGAATATATTTTAACTATATGCCTCTGATTGTCTGATGCTGCCGGAATACTAATATATATCTTACCATCCTTAACCGGATTGGGGTATGCTTTAAAGGCATCCGCATCCTGTAATTTTACAAATGTAACTTCAAGCTCACAGTCGCTACTATCAGTAGATCCGGGATCAGAAATATGATTTATGGGACAGTTCAGGCATATTATCTGGCCCGGGGAATCCTGGTAAGTATTTTCAGGGCATGTTTTGCAAGTATCGGCACCTGTATCATCCTGGTAACTGCCTTCGGGACAGTAAATACAGTCGGCCATTCCCTC
>CAZBUF010000516.1:0-5958 GCA_964495025.1 uncultured Bacteroidales bacterium
TCCCAGGAGGTTATTTAGTTAAAAAGTCAGCCTCATACTGAAATTTACACTTCGTACTGAAGGCTGTGCTCCATATTCACCAAAATCAGCTTCGAAATCATTCCCGAAAGTTGTAAGCTCCGGATCAATATAATACTGGTCCTTTGGTGTTATAATTAATAAATTTCGGCCTATCACACTCAGTTGAATACTGCCGACAGGTGTTTTATCCAATATTTTCGCGGGGACCGAATATGATACTATCACTTCCCTCAGCTTGATATATGATTTATCGATAAATGAATTACCGTCCAGTTTAGTTCCTCCGTTGCCCCAGTAATCAACAATGCTCACTGCATCAAGGGGGATATTGTTCTCTGCATAAACGGGGTCATTATTCTCATCCCTTCCTGTCTCATAGACAGAGTTTGGTATAATAAACGGCTCTCTCATATTATACAGGGTAACGGGGACTGTGCCTGCCCAAATCGAGATATCCTTTGTTCTTGAATACATTATACCTCCCTGCCTGATATCCACGGTAGCGGAAATAGAAAAGTTTTTCCAGCTAAGTTCCGTGTTTATTCCGGCAATATAATCATATTCACTGGTGCCGTATTCAGCAAGCGTGTCGGCAGCTATCGGAAGTCCGTTATTATTGACTATGATTCTGCCCTGGTTGTCACGCATAGCTTCACGGCCTTCAAATATACCGACAGTCCTTCCCGGTTTTGCTATATAATTTATTTGCTGCCCTCCTTCAACGCTTATACCGGTGATCTCGATCCTGTCAAGTTCATCTGTCAGCTCCTCAAGTAAATTTCTGTTTTTTGAGAAATTTAAAGAAATGTTCCACCTGAATTCTCTTGATTGAACAGGCGTAAGCTTTAACAGCGCTTCAACACCTTTATTTGTTATTCTCCCCAGGTTGATGGTTTTGGAATTGAATCCGGAGGAGGAGGGCAGGGGGGCCGGCCAGATCAGGTCGGTTGTATTCTTATCATAATATGAGAAATCAAGACCTATCCTGTTCTTAAAGAACCGCAGGTCTGTTCCTATCTCAAATTCAGTTGTTAATTCGGGCTTCAGTTCTTCATTACCGATAAGGTTTGATACTTCATAGGAGTTTACTCCGTTTGGCAGGGGATATCTGAGATATCCGTATCCATCAGAATGTCCTCCTTTAACAAATACGGACTGTACACTGTAACCGGGCGCGTCATTTCCTACCTTTGTCCATGCAGCCCTTAGTTTACCGAAGGAAAGCACACTTTTTATCCCGGGGATCAATTCGGTAAAAATCAATGATGTGTTAATCCCGGGGTAGAAGAATGAGTTGTTATCAACAGGCAATGTTGAGCTCCAGTCATTTCTGGCTGTACCGGTAATAAATAAGATACTTTTATAGGACAAATCCAGGCTCCCGAATACACCTACGAGCCTTCTTTTTGCATAACTCTCACCGGCCAGCGGGGTCTCGGATGAGTTTTTTAACTGAAAGAAACCGGGAATGGTCAGATCATTTACTGTAGCCGCTATGCCTTTACCTGTCCTTTGATTCAAGTTATGGCCTATCAGGGCATTTACAACGAAATCCCCGAACTCTTTGTTAAAATTAAGGATCAGATCGCTGTTTAACTGCATACTATAGCTCGATGATTCACTAACACTGCCGGGTTCAAATATCGCAGCGAACTCATTATTGCCTCCCGGCTCCATAACAGCACGCCATTCTTTTAACTGGTTATTGGAAACATCACCGCCCAGCCGCAGCTTTAATGAGAGGGATTTAATGAAACTATAATCAACGTCAATGCTTCCGTATACCCTGTCTTCGTTATTGGTATTGCCGTTCTCATTAAGTATGAAATAGGGGTTGACGGTATATAATGAATAGTAATTATCCAGGTTGTTCCACTTGTTCTTATAGTCTTTGAGTTCCAGCAAGCTTATATCCCTTGGTGTTTGCATAACCTGGTTATAAACTGACTGTTCGCCCTGGCCTGATGGTACTGACTTGTTGTTTTTCTTAATATAATTTATAGAATATGAGCTTGTTAACCTTGATGAAGCAACATGACTACCTCTGACAGAGATAGTGTGGCGGCTATAGCTGTCGGAGCCGGTTGGGAATATACCGTCATGCATCACGTTTGAGTATGACAGGTAGTATGTTGTTTGTTCAGTACCTCCGGAAATGGAGATGGCGTTACTGTATTTTTTTCCTGTATCAAAGAATTCCCTGACATTGTTAGTCAGGCCGGCATAGGATTTCACCCTGAGACTGTTATCCACTTCATATCCCCAGTAATGAAGTTTATGATCAAATTGCGGCCCCCAACTCATATTTTCATAATTGACGGCATCGCCGTGTATACCCTGCCCGAAATCATTCTGATACCTGATTATCCTGAAAGGTTCTTCAAAGCCCACGGAGCTTGTAACGGTTATATCTGTTTTTCTCACATTATCCATTTCACCTCTTCTGGTTGTGATGACAATTACGCCGTTTGCTGCTCTTGAGCCGTAGAGTGCTGAGCCGGAAGCACCTTTAAGTATTGATATGTTTTCTATATCATCAGGATTAAGGTCATTCATTCTATTGCCAAAGTCGGTGCCACCGTTTATTGATGTGCTGCCTGAGAAGCTGTTACTTACGGGTACGCCATCAATTACGAACAGCGGCTGATTTGTACCTCCCAGGGTTGATATACCGCGCATCAGTATCCTTGATGAAGAACCCGGCGCCCCTGATGCAGAACTGATATTAACACCTGCCACTTTTCCCTGCAAAGAATTTAGCATACTTCTGTCCCTTCCTTTGGTCAGTTCTTCGTTCGATACGCTTGTTGCCGAGTATCCCAGGGCTTTGCTTTCTCTTCTTATTCCCAGTGCCGTTACAACTACTTCATTTACCTCGTAAAGCTGCGGCCTGAGCATTATATTAACAATTTCTTTACCTGCAATTGCCTTCTCCTGAGTCATCATCCCTATAAAACTGAATACCAGGGTGTCATTTTCAGCAGGCACTTCCAGCGTATATAAACCGTCGATATTGGTTATTGTTCCTGTTTCAGTGCCTTTGACTATTACTGTAACTCCGGGAAGGCTCAGGCTGTCTTCAGAACTTATGACTTTTCCTGATATATTAATGGTCTGGGAGAGTGTATGTTGCGTTGAAAAGATTATTGCAAGACTGATATAAAATATGAATTTCTTCATAAAATAGAAAACACGATAAATAAATTATTATTATTCAAATCTATGAAAAATCGTGGAAATATTTCACATAAAATAAAAAAGGGCTGTTGTATTGACAGCCCTTTTCAGAATTTTATCGGTAATTAGTTGTCACCGTAATCAAGTTCATAACCGTCATGCCCGTTAGCATCAAGGAATCCTTTGACACGCCTGCCTGAGCATATATAGATAGTTCCGGGGTCTGATTCCCACTCTATTTCCATATAGATACTATCTCCATCTGCACGTTCAATGATCTGTCCGTTGGTAATTGTAGTACCATCATCATACATCAGGTCAGTGCCGTCATCAACTGCGAAGGATTTTTGAGTCAGATTAAGCCCCGCTTTAACTTTATATGTCCAGAAATTTCCATCATCGGTTATCCATACTGAATCGGCAGTATTGGCAGAAGTATTAAAAGTCTGCAGCCTTGTGTAGCCCACTCCATACCAGTCGTCAAGGCCACTGCCAAAGTCGAATTTGTAGGTTACCCACCATTCACCTGATACAGGCCATATAGAGGAATACTCATATTCAGGATCAGGTAATGTTTCACAAGAGATAACCAGAGCGACCAGAATTAAATATAATATATAATATCTTGGTTTCATATTATTAAGTTTAAAGTTTTAAAATTCATAAAGTTCTAATGTGACAACAAACACATAAACGACATACTCTGTGGTAAAGACTATAGTTTTCGCTACAGGGTCAACAGTTAAGCTGGTTATAGTTGCATAGTCTCCCCATGCCGGTACATAAGCATCTTCAAATGTGAAGTCATTTGTTGGAATATCGTTAGCAGTGATAACAGCTTCCCCGGCAGCATAAGCATTACCATAGCCTCTGCCGATAGCATAGAATCCGCCGAGAGCATTTGATAATTCATAAGTATTATCTCCTGTTTTCCAGATCCTTACAAATTGAATTCCTTCATGTATTTCAGCAGGGTCGATACGTTCAACGGTACATATATACAGACCTTCAATGCTTGTTACCAGATCGCCTGTGTTTGAAACATATACCGTACGTGCAACAGAGTTTTCAAATCCGTCCACATTTGTAGCAGAATAGTTTACTCCATAAACTCCGGGTGTGTCAGAATCTACAGCACCTGTAATTGTAATAGGATCTCCTGTTTCAGTTGTTCCTCCCGGTTCTGCATATGCTTCACCAACATTCAGGAATATCGGGTTGTCTCCGTTAAGATTAATAGTTGCGTAGGTTGTAGTTCTGGATACACCTTCTGAAGTTAACTCTTTCTCACATCCGTATTGCACAAATAGTGAGAAGATTATTAGAAATATATATAAATATTTTGCTTTCATATTATTATAATTTAAATTATTTTACACTATTTGGCATCCCACCACATCTTGGTAGTTAATGGCTTAAGCGCAGGTGTATTAGGATTCCTTGTAACTTCAGAATTTGTGTACTGCATGCGCTTAGGGTACAATCCTGAAGTAACATTATTTACAGCGATTGTAAACCGGCCGGGTACATATGCAGGATCACCTCCGGCTACAGCACTTTCTAATGGATAATGGGACCTGTTATGTTCAATCCATGCTTCAAGGTTCTGAGTGTTAACCATTGCAACCCATTTCTGTACTATAATATCTTCAACCTGTGCTTCAACTGTTGCACCGTCATATTCATATGGTCCGCCGGCACCGTAAAGTATAGCTGCTCCTCCAATACCTAAGCTGGCAAAGGACTGGTCGATACCTGATTCATACAACTGCTGTGCATTTCCTACACCCCAACCTCTGGCTACTGCTTCAGCCTGCAGGAAGTAACTTTCAGCTGCTGATATAAATATAACAGGGTCTGTAGCGCCAATAACCGGCAACGACAGATCATTATCACCGGCAGGATACACATCCAGGTTATTGAAATCGCCCTGGTATAATCCTGCATGAGGGCCAAGGCCTCCTGTATTAACAGGATAACTGAACAATGCATCAATTCTCGGGTCGGAATTGTCCACCAGGAAGCTTAATATTGTATAACTTGCAGTTTCATTATTAGCGCTCAGGTAATCCATCCTGTCATATAAAGGATTTCTTTTTTCCTGCTGATCAATAAATTGTGTCATGGCTGCATCAGCGGATAAGAACTGGGCACCTGCAGCATACATAGCCTGTATTCCTGCCTGGGCAACAGATGGACGAACATAACTCTGTCGCAGGTATATTTTCAGTTTCAATGTATTTGCAAACTGGATCCATCTTGTAAGGTTACCTCCGAAAATATAATCATCATCACCGGGTGTTTCAACTGTTTCAGCATCCAAATCTTTGGCAAGAGCTTCATCTAACATTGCTATAAGACCATTATAAACAGTCAGCTGATTGTCAAACATAGGTGCAATAATCCCTTCGTCACCTTTAAGAGCGTCAGTAAAGACTATATCTTCATATATATCAGAAAGAACCTGGAATGTATAAGCCTGCATTACTGTGGCCATAAGGTAATAACCCCAGTTTTCCGTTTCTTCTGCTTTATTAATGACATATTTATAATCATTAAGAGCACCGAAATATAATTCGCCGTATTCTCTTCCGTCATATATATCATTCTGCATATCATATGAGTCAATAGTTTTATACTGGTTGGCAGTATTACTCTGGGTCCAGTATTGGGCCCAGAATCCACCCAGAATCTGGTATGATGATCCAACAACATATGCGGTTGATGCAACGCCTGCCGGAAATACCAAATCTATTGAAG
>CAZBUF010000517.1:0-4788 GCA_964495025.1 uncultured Bacteroidales bacterium
GTATACTTTTACCTGCCTGATCATTTTTAGCTTTTTTACGGGTTGCTTTAACAGTGAAAGAGATGATATAATCATCGATGATAAGGAAGAAGTGCCTGCAGCAGATTTTCTGTTTGGCGCAGATCTTTCATATGTCAACCAGATACTTGATAAGGGTGGCGTGTATCTTGACAGTGGAGTAGTTGAGAATCCGTATAAAATTTTCAGCCAGTACGGGACAGATCTTGTCAGGTTAAGACTGTGGCATAATCCTGCATGGACACTGGATGTTTATGACGAGCCAGGTACGCAGATGTACAATGACCTGTATGATGTTGAGAAGGCTATCAGGCTTTCCAAAGAACAGGGGATGTCCGTATTACTGGACTTTCATTACTCTGACAGGTGGGCAGATGCCGGAAATCAACGTATCCCTGCAGCATGGGTGGACATTCGGGATATCGTAGTATTAAGTGATTCGATGTATAATTATACATTCAGGACTTTGAACTATCTGGACAGTAAAGGACTGATGCCGGAATTCGTTCAAATTGGTAATGAAATCAATTGCGGGATGTTTATTTCGGGTGTGCCGGACGGATTTCCTGACTGCAACGTTTGTGACGGTGAATGGGCAAATCTGGGAACGCTTCTTAAAAGGGGTATCCAGGCCGTTCGGGCAGTATCTGCAGATTCCGATATTGATACAAAGGTCATATTGCATGTTGCCGATCCGGTGAATGTTGACTGGTGGTTCGAAAATATAAAAAATAATGGTGGAGTGTCAGGCTTTGATATTGTTGGCTTTTCCTATTATCCCATCTGGCATACAGGTGTGAGTGTTTCGCAATTAAGACAAACGGTAGCCGGATTTATAAGTTCTTTCCATAAAGAAGTAATGATTCTGGAGGTGGCATACCCATGGACAACAGAAGGCAATGATGACTACAATAATCTTTTCGGCGGATCTGCAGTCTCAGGTTTTCCAATCAGTCCTGATGGCCAGCTGGATATGATGCAGACTATTACACAAAATCTTATGGACGGAGGAGGTATGGGCATTGTGTACTGGGAACCTGCCTGGATTACATCAGACATGAGAGATTTATGGAACACAGGATCTTCGTGGGAAAACAATGCATTCTTCGATTTTGATGGAAATGCTAATCAGGCTTTTGATTACATGACATATGACTACACTGAATAAAATAATACAGTTTGATTCATAGAGGTAAATAGGTTTAGTAAAAAAAAGCCACTTCGTTGTGAAGTGGCTTTTAATTTACGCAAAAGGTCATTCCATGTCTAACAAGCATTTAACAATAAAATATTTTAACTTTTACCACCCCGGATTTTGTTCCAGTATTCCTTCTGACAGGATGACCTGGGATTCAGGGATCGCTATAAAGCCACCTGTCTCAGGCCTGAAAGTAACAGTATATATCTCATCAACATTTTCAGTCTTAACCGGTATGTTGGTAGCAATTTGAAAAGCCTGCTCAACGTCCTGCCAGCGCAATAGATCGAAATAACGTATACCTTCAAACGCAAGTTCATGGCGCCTTTCAATTTTTATATCATCGAGGTCAGGACTGGCAATAGGGTCCAACCCGGCACGGGTACGCACCCTGTTAAAGTATTCCACTCCGTTTGTAACACCAAGCTCGGTAGCCATCAACAGTACATCTGAAAAACGTATTAAAATCTCATCCTGCATATTATTTATCTGGGAATTATCTGGTTCTCCGAATATTAGACGGTACATGCCGCGAAGAACGCTGTCTCCGGAAGCACTGTTTAATATGACCACTATCGGCACATATTTCTTTTGCCAGTAACCGGTTTCGTGATTAGTACGTCTTCCATTCCATATATACTGGGGCTCGTCAGGATTAAACTCATCCGGATCCCTCCCATCCATAATAGATCCTTGTTTCCTGAGATCACCTTCTTCAAAACTTGACGCATTTATAACTATTTTACTAGCCTTTTTACCAGGCGGTAGTAAAAGCCTTATGTACTTCACAGGTAATGAAGGACTGCCCTCAATTTCAGTCTCTTGTATATCAAGAATCGAAATGTATTCGTACTCGATATTTGAGTTCTGAGGTTTCTTTGTTTTAATCTCAGGACGGTTAAATGTTACTTCAACATTTATCTGTCCAAGTAAAAACGGTAAGCTTCCAAAAAAAAGCACCATTAGAATAATTAGAATTCTTTTTCTAATAACAATTACATATTTAAGATTAACGAATAATGAGGTATTATTTAAAAATCAACTTCCCTCTGCAGGTTTTTTTATTATTTCCAATAAGTTTGAATAAATATAATCCTGATTGAAAATCACTTCTTTTTAAAGTAATTTCTTCCAAATCCTCTACATTGTATGTTTTTATTCTCTTGCCAATTATACTATAAATCTCGAGATAACAATAAGAATTATTTAAAAACATAACTCCGATTTCTTGTATAGGATTTGGGAATATGATGATTTTATAATCCTCTTTTGTTTCGATAACATTAGTTAAAGTATAAAAACATTCATTGTATTCTGAATAATGATATACCAATGTGTCATTTTGAAATAAACATACTAAATCATTATCCGTGCCATCTGACCATACACTTCCAGAGTAAAAAAGTAATCCATTCATATTTCCAATACCTTCTACCCATTTAATATAGTGAGGTATTATACCATATAGTAAAAAATGGAATCTTTTTCTGCATGTGTTATTTATTATTATTGTATCAATATCAGACACAACTAAAAAATGCTCACTAAGCGTAAATATTGCATTTCTAATAGTATCGCCAATGTCAACTGAGAAATCGTAAACCTGAATCTCCTCTTCTTCAGGTGAATATAATGGATCAACCAGAAATATATGATCTCCTCTGTAATATACTTTCTTAGTGCCGTCTTCACGTATAGCACCCATATAAATAGCGTTTTCCCGGTTTAGAACTGTGTCATTAAGAATGAATAATTTATGGTATGTTTTTTCATCAATAATAGTATCTTCATTAAACACAGCGTACTTGTAATTGGTTATAGATTCTTCGCTTTCCCATGGTGGAAAGTATATTTCACTCCATATAGCATTTGAATCCGGCAACGGAACATAGCTATATTCCTGTGCTTGCAATAAAATAGACTTTAGGATCAATATTCCAGAAATGAAAAATATTCTTTTCATAATTCCTCTATATTATATAGATAAATTAATAAACAATTTTAAATACAAATATTAGAACATGTAATTGATATAATGAAACTTAGGCCAATATATCAATATAATTAGTCTTTCAATCCCATTATGAAATTCCTTAAGTGATTATCTATTATTTAATTACATTAAATTTAAATAGTTACCCCATTTAAGTTGACAAGAGTGGCGAATGAAAATACATATAATATAACGAAAAAGTAGGAAATGGATTTAGATTTTAAAATAAGTGAACACGAGCCAGAAATAACTGAAACACCGAATCTTGGGCCTGAGAGTGAGTCTAAGGGTGGTTCAGGTGATACCGGTAAAACAATAGTCACTTTACTTTTATTGGCAGGAATTACAATTATTACCATTATTGCTGCGAATAAAGATGCACAGAAGCTGATACTTAGAAGAATTAAGACTTCAATAGATAAAATTAAGGAAAAGAAAAAAAAAGTTTTTTAGTGTTCATAATTTTATAAGGTAAGTAAGCTGGTAGGCCTATGGTTGCTTGCTTACAATATCATGAAGGTAGTTTTGTGAATTTTCTATATTCGAATTTAGGACAAAGTGATAGGAACAAATATGAATATGCTTTTGCTCGGATGAACCCAACTAACCTTTTTAATGGGTATAATCCAATTGTTCGAAATGCTATTTCACATGCAGGAACAGACAGTATTAAATACGAGAATGATAATATCATATTTAAAAATATCAAGAGAGGTACTCCTCCAATAATTAGCTTTGTAAAATGGACAACGGAAGAATTGCAAAAGCGTATTTTAGCTTTATTAGATTTAGTTCATGCTATTGATTCAGCAATAGAGATATTTGGAATCGATATTGGGAATGAAATAAAATCAGATAAGCAACTTTCTGATAAATTTTATAGCGAAATAATAGAAAGAAGTAATAGATTGAAAATTCAAGAGGATTTTAATTCAATCGTAGATAAAATAAACAAGAGTAATAAGATTAATGAGAAAAAAAAGATAGAAACATTGACAAACAATCTGTTTATTGAATGTAATAAAAGAGAAATGCCAATAGATTCTGCCAAATTTAAAACAAAGGATAAAGTTGTTTTACTTGAAGTTCCAGAAAATCCAATAAATCAAGATGACGATAATGAATTGGTCAGTAGATTTATGGAATTATTTAGATATGGAATAATCGCAGAGCCTTGCTATCGAAATAGATTTAAAAAATACATAATCAGAGAAATATCACCCGAGGGGAAAGAAGTTTGTAAAATAATTGCAGATAGCATTGAATTCCTAAAATATGAAGAAGAGACTGCTGGGTTAATTGACCTATTGAAGGATTGTGAAGTTTTTATTTGTGGCAATAAAGTGACCGTTGACGTTGACTTTAATAAACTCCAAGAATTAGAATATAAAAGTACTGATTGGAATTTCCCTCAAAAGAAAAGATAAATACGGCACAGAATCGAATAGCCTGCCCCGCCAGCAAATGCTGACAGGGAGAGGCTTTCACACCACTGTACGTACGGGTCTCGTATACAGCGGTTCATTAAGTTGTGGGGATGTCAGTATGTAAACTTCGAGTAGTGCTATGTAACCTCTTT
>CAZBUF010000518.1:0-2937 GCA_964495025.1 uncultured Bacteroidales bacterium
AGTATTAAAACTGACAGGATGAAGATGAATAATATTTTAAGTAACTTTTTGATAATTTTAGTCTTATATTTCAAGAACGCAAAAAAAATAAAAAAAGTTTAATAATTAGCAATATAAAATAAATTAATGAGTATTACTATATTAGGCATAGAAACATCATGTGATGATACTGCTGCTGCGATAGTTGAAGATGGCTGTATTTTATCGAACAAGATAGCCAACCAGGAAGTACACAGATCATTTGGCGGGGTGATACCCGAACTTGCATCAAGGGCCCACCAGCAAAATATTATTCCTGTGGTTGAGCAGGCAATAAAAGAATCCGGAAAGAGCAAAAAAGACATAAATGCCGTTTCTTTTACAAGAGGCCCCGGATTAATAGGCGCTCTGCTTGTAGGTGCTTCTTTTGCGAAAGGTTTTTCACTGTCACTGAATATACCATTGATTGATGTTAACCATTTACATGCACATATACTATCTCATTTTATAATAAAAAAGAACGAAAGCAAGGCATTTCCGGAGTTCCCGTTCTTATGCCTGTTAGTATCAGGAGGGCATACACAGCTTGTTATTGTCAGTGATTTCCTGAAGCTCGAAGTAATTGGCCGGACCCTTGATGATGCAGCCGGCGAGGCATTTGATAAATGTGCAAAAGTCATGGGGCTGCCTTATCCCGGAGGGCCGCTGATTGATAAATATGCAAAAGCCGGGGACCCCGGTATGTATAATTTTAGTAAACCCGGTATATCCGATTTTAATTACAGCTTTAGCGGACTGAAAACAGCTTTTCTTTACTTCATCAGGGATAAAATAAAAGTAAATAAGGATTTTATCTCAGATAACTTGAACAATATCTGTGCTTCAATACAGAGATCTATTGTAGATATACTGCTTGATAAATTAATAAAAGCATCAGCTGAAACAGGTATTAAAGAGATAGCGGTTGCAGGAGGAGTATCTGCCAATTCCGAACTTCGCCGAAGAATCATCGCTGAAGGAGTGAAAAGGGGATGGAATGCTTATATCCCTGAATTTGAGTTCTCTACGGATAATGCTGCCATGATAGCCATTACCGGATATTATAAATACCTGGAAAATCAATTTACAGAACAGGATATAGCACCTGTAGCAAGATTAAAAATTTAATTTTTTTTATATTTTAATTAAACCTGCAAATGCTATGTTTCGTATAATCAGAAAATTTTATTAACAATTGGCTTTGTTATTCCACTTTAAATATAAATGATTTTAAAATAGGCGTTTAATGATTTTCAATAAAAATATAATGTTGATACTATTTAACAAATTCATAATTAGTTTATATTATTTTTAATATAAATTTGTTATTATTGTTAACTATTTCTGGAAGTAACCAGGTTGATCATATATAAAGGTTATTTAAAGCAAATAAGAGACTTAGTAATAATCATAATATTTTTATACTTTTTTAGATTACATGGATAATCTGCTAATAGAAAGTACGAAAAAAACACCTGAGGTGTCCTTTAATGCAGAAGGAAGGATAAAAATTAGCGGAAGGTCAATACCTGAAGATGCCACTAAGTTTTATGATGATCTTTATGAATGGGTTTTTCATTACTGTCAGGAACCTCCGGAATCAACTATTGTTGATATTGAGCTTGAATATTTCAATAGCGGCTCCTCAAAAGCTATTTTACATATACTGCGTGCACTTGTTGATGTATCTAAAAAAGGCCATAAAATGACAATTAACTGGTATTATGAAGAGGGTGATGACGATATAATGGAAAGAGGTGAATATTATGAGTCTATTTTAGAAACCAAGTTCAACTTCATAGAAACGGAATAACTTTCCTTTATTTTCTCCTGTTACAATCAGGCTAAGGCATTAAGAAAATTTAAACGTATGGCCGCTGTCAGATTTATTTTGCTGATTTTATTTAAAATGGCACTGGAGCAAACCTGCTGCTCTCAGGATGAAACATGTTTAATCAGGAATACTGCATTCAGAAGCGGGGAAGAAATAAAATATACTGTATCTTATAACTGGTTCATTTTCTGGACCGACATAGGTGAAGTAACTTTTACTGCCAGTAAATCAAAGATATTTGATAAACCCTGCCTGCATTTACTGGGAACAGGTAAAACATATAAAAACTGGGACTGGTTCTTTAAGGTACGTGACAGATATGAATCATGGGTGCATCCGGTGACATTAAAGCCATATTTTTTTAACAGGAGTGTTAGTGAAGGAGGGTATAATTTTAATATCAGGTATATTTTTAACAGGAATAGGGGATATGCCCTGAGTACCTATAAAAGAGAAGATAAGCCTGAAAAGAAAGATACGGTTGATATTACAGGCTGTACCTTTGATGTGATCTCCATACTCTATTATGCACGAAATATCGACTATTCCGGTTATAAAACAAATGATACGATACCGGTAACAATCCTTTTGGATAATCAACTTGAGAATATTTACTTCAGGTATCAGGGGACGGAAAAAATAAAGATCCGCCAGTTTGGTGAATTTGAATGTATCAGGCTCAGTGTGTTTCTTGTCGCAGGCTCGGTATTCAGAGGAGGTGAGTATATGAGCATCTGGGTTACAAATGACAGGAATCATATACCGCTGTATGTAGAAACACCAATAATTGTTGGATCAGTAAAAGCTAAAATAGAGTCTGTAAAAGGTAATAAATATAAGCTGGACTCAGAAATTAAGTAACGCACTTTTCGGACAGGCGCAGCTCATTATTTAAATTCATACTAAATTATTGAAAAAATGTCAAAAAGCAGCTTTACTTGATTTAACATATATAATTTTGTATTTTTTCTTTGAATGCTGATATGATATGAACAATAACGATTGCATAGAGCAGAAGGGTATTATTGAAGAGATTAAAGGAAACAGGATCAGTGTGAGGATGAAGTTAATGTCAGCTTGTGAGA
>CAZBUF010000519.1:0-14113 GCA_964495025.1 uncultured Bacteroidales bacterium
TGGTTTCTGGGTGAAAATGACCTCAGAATAAGTTTATACGATTTCGAAACCAAGGGATGTTGCGACGGACTTGAAAGCAATGGTTTAAATCGTAATCAGGGTGCAGAAAGTTCACTGGCATATTTAATTTCTCATTTAATAGTTCTTCAGGCATTTGAAGAGTGGTATAAAACCGATTAAATAATATGCTTATAAAACGATATAATAAAAATCCGATCCTTACAAAGGATGATGTACCATACCCTGTTGCTACCGTGCATAATGCCGGGGTTGTAAAATTCCATAACATGTACATGATGATTTTCCGTTCCCACCGGCTCAATGGAAGAAGTATACTGGGCCTGGCAGAAAGTGATGATGGCTATAATTTCAAAGTACATGAGAAACCTTTTATGACTCCTGCTGCTGATGGTATTTTTAAGGAATATGAGGAGTATGGAGTGGAAGATCCCAGAATTATTTTCCTTGAAGGCGAATACCTGATCACATATAGTGCGTATTCCAGGCACGGCGTGCGTATAGGCCTGGCAAAAACCAGGGATTTCAAAACAATTGAACGCTTTTCGCTCATCACTGAAGCCGATTACCGCAATGTTGTGATCTTCCCTGAAAAATTTAATGGATTATACGCACGGCTTGACCGGCCTCATTCTGAAATATCTCCCTGGTCAATCTGGATTTCTTATTCTCCGGATCTCAGGTTTTGGGGAGAATCCAGGTTAATCATGAAACCTGTGCAATATCATTGGGATCAAATGAAGATAGGCCCCGGGGCACCCCCGATTAAAACTTCACGTGGCTGGTTAAGCATTTATCACGGTGTGTTTCCTACGATGGATGGAAGTGTTTACAGGCTAGGTGTAGCATTGCATGATCTCAGGGATCCTTCAAAAATTATTGCTGTTGGCGATGAATGGATCTTACAACCTGAGGAAGTATATGAAATCACAGGCTACGTACATAATGTAGTGTTTACCTGTGGTGCTGTTCCTGAAGAAGACGGCACTGTAAAAATATACTGGGGAGGTGCTGATAAAGTAATGTGCGTTGGGACAGCGAATCTGGACGAACTGGTTGACCACTGTATAAAAAATCCAAGAAACCCATTATAAAATGAAAGTTGCTGTATTGTCAACGGTTGCCTGGAGAACTCCTCCCAGAATGTACGGCCCATGGGAACAGGTGGCTTCAAATATTGCCGAAGGACTGGTTGAAAAAGGAATTGATGTAACATTATTTGCTACCGGAGATTCCATAACAGCAGGCAAGCTGGAGTCAGTATGCGAACATCCGTATTCAGAAATCACCGGGCTTGATCCCAAAGTATGCGAATGCCTTCATATCAGTAATATGATGGAAAAAGCCGGCAAATTCGATTTGATCCATAATAATTTTGATTTTCTTCCGCTAACCTATTCCCGTTTGATCAAAACACCCATGGTGACCACCATCCATGGTTTTTCTTCTCCAAAAATACTTCCGGTGTATAAAAAATATAACAATACCGGTTTTTACGTTTCTATCAGTGATTCCGACCGCAGTCCTGACCTTAATTACATTGCTACCGTCTACAATGGCATTAATACTGATGAATTTACGTTCAGACAGGTTCCTGAAGATTATTTGCTGTATTTTGGCAGGATTCATCCCGAAAAGGGTACTTATGAATCCATTCAGATAGCCAGACAATCGGGAAGAAAATTGATAATTTCAGGTCTTATTCAGGATCAGGATTATTTTGATAAAAAGATCAAACCCTTTATTAATGATGATGATATTGTTTTTGTTGGCAATTCCGGCCCGGAAAAAAGGGATAAACTACTTGGTGAGGCATATGCACTTTTGCATCCTATAAGTTTTGAAGAACCTTTCGGATTAAGTGTTATTGAATCCATGGCCTGTGGGACTCCCGTAATAGCATATAACAGAGGATCCATGGCAGAACTAATCCTTCACGAAAAGACCGGTTTTCTTGTACAAAATATGCATGAGGCGGTAGAGGCTGTAAAAGATATCCGGTTAATTAACAGAAAAGATTGCATGGAGCGGGTTAAATCAAAATTTACCCGTCAAAAAATGATTGAAGGGTACGTCGACGTCTATAAAAGTATTTTAAGTTTATGATAATAGAGTAAACATCGGATTTCAGGATTCGTGTTTCAGTATCTGCTTCATTATCCGGAATTCTGACTGATTACCTTGAATTCTTCAGCTCATTTAAAAGTTCCCTTAAGTTTATGCGTGCATATGTAGAAGCATAGTCTGACATGGCATACGGAATAACCAGCATATCATTATGAATAATCGAGCCACATGAATAAATTACATTAGGTACATATCCTTCCCTTTCTTCTGCATTTGCCATCATCAATGGATTTTTTAACCTGCCGATTTCTTTTTCAGGATTATCAAGATCATAAAGACTGGCGCCCAGGACATACTCCCTCATTTGCCCCACTCCATGCGTAATAACAAGCCAACCTTCTTCTGTTTCAAGAGGGGATCCGCAATTTCCAACCTGAATAAGTTCCCAGTGATATTTCGGTCTCTGAATGAGCCTGGCATCCCTCCAGATATTGATATTATCTGAAAAGGCAATATAATTATTTACCCCATCGATCCTGCAGAGCATGGCATATTTTCCTTTTATCTTCCTTGGAAACAATGCCATCCCTTTATTTTTTGCAATTTCACCATGAATGGGTAACATATTAAAATGGTAGAAAGACTTGGTTTCAATTAACTTCGGCAATATAGTCATGCCATCATATGCAGTATAAGTAGCATAATAAGTTACTTCACCGTCATCATCCGTGAATTTAACAAAACGTGCGTCTTCAATGCCATTTTTTTCAGTTTCGGATATAGGGAAAATAACTCTTTCGGAAATGGCTGTGTCCAGTGAAAATTCTATTTCATAATGTGATGAAGCCAGCCACATTATTTGATTAAGGAGCAATTCTTTAGACGAAGAAAGCTGAGATTTTATCCTTGTTTCATCCACGCACTTTTTTAGATCACCATAAGTAAAGTTATCACCCAGTTTTTCCAAAACAAAGGCAGGAGAAAAAGTGTTATCAAAATACTGCATTTCATCCAGCTTCCTTATAAAGGATTCTTTATTGTAAATATGCCTTGTGATGGACTCAGCCTCATCCAACATTTTGCCAACAGGTTCAAAAAATATGTTATAATCATTATCAATAATACCAAGACGGAAAACAAGTGAGGAAATATGGCCCTCTCCTGTTGCCCTGAAACTTACAATTACTCTTTTTTTCCCCGGCATTAATTCCGTTTGATCAGGATGTTCTACAATGGATGGATTAAAAAAGGCTGCTGATTCAATTGCATATTCCATAGTAAAATAGGACCCGATAAGCACTTTTCTTGACACATCAAGATTATCAGGATTAATATCCAGTTCTTTAAACAAAGTGTCCAGTTTATTGAAATGTTTTTCGAATATCTTTGAAATATTTCTGTGACGTGTGGAATAATGTCTCAGCACCTGGCTCAGTGCCATTTTCACCTCATCTTCTGTCATAGCCAGTACCCTGCGGAGTATATTTGCGCTTCTTTCATCAAGATAATAAAAAAAACGCGCGATAACCCTTGTTGGATCAGGGTAAAGTTTACCATCCTTTCTGGTGACTGTAATTTGCATAGATTACTGTTTTGTATTTAAAATTAATCCATAAATGTAATATATCTTTTACTAAATCCTGAATTATACAATTCATTCTTTTAAATAACAAAAAGGGACAGCTCCCTTAAAACAGGGAACTGTCCCTTTTTTATAATTCCGGTTCATACCTGTATCCGTACAGTTTATTATTCCATAATGTTGGTACAATTACTACTTTTTCATCCTCTATATATTCAAAATCAGCGCAAAATATTTTTTGATCTTTTGTGTTCAATAATTCTGTCACCTCTCCGTTTTGCTTCACCAGACTGAGGCTTCCCGAACAAAGAGAAACGAGATAATCGTCACCACATTTTTTTATCCCGTCAATTGCACCCTCCCCGAGAAAAGCGATATTGTGAACAGCCCTGGTCTTAATATCCACATATCTCAAAAAATTATCGCCATTTGCCCCTACAATCAACTTGTTATCATAATACAAAATCCCGTTAGGATAGGAGATCAATATACTGTCCATCCACTTCGTTACTTCCCCGTTTTTAATTCTGTATATTGCTTTGCCGCCACTATCAGTTACATATATGTTAGTATCTGCATCTACTGTAACATCATTAATAAATGATGCCTGAGATATAAAAAACCTGTTGTTTACTTTATCAAGATTCAAATCATACTCCACTATCCCGAATCTCTCAACAATATATAACATGTCTTTAAATATGCATATTCCTGTGGGAGATGTAAGATTTGGGATCCAGTCGTATTTTATTATTTTACCGTTCCTGTCAACCTTTGAAATAGAACAGTCTTCATACGATACTCCATCATTTGTCCTTTTTGTATAATTTGAAACATAGAGCACATCCCTTTTCTGATCATAAACAACTGATTCCGGGGCTTTGAAATCTTCCCCTGTTTCCCAGATCATATTCATCTGGGCATCAATCCTTATACTTCCTGAAAAAAGAAACAATACCAGAAGTAATTTAACTATTTGTCTCATAATTATTTTGTATTTAATATGTTCATAAAAAGCTGCACTTTAAATGGCCGTTATTTAGCTTGCTTGCAAGGCTTTCCCATTTCCTGCGTTATTGTACATTATTGTTTATTTGTCGGGCCTGTAGTATTCCAGCACATTCATTGCAAATCTTGCTGAAGCGGTTCCCGGCCCGCCGCTCATCTCAATTCCCACTTCAACTGCTTCAATAATCTCCCCGTTTGTCGCCCCGTCGTCAATTGCTTGTTTAATATGCCACTCCATGCAGGATTCGCAGTTTATCACAACCGAGATCCCAATCGCAATCAGTTCCTTTTGTTTTTTGCTAAGTTCCCCGTCTTTATATGTATTTTGCTCCATATCAACAAAAGAACGATAGACTTCTGATTTTTTCAAAAAATAAGAATGTGCCTGTTTTCTTGTCTTTACAATCTGCTCAATTTTATTTTTATCAGTGTTTTCCATAACAAAGGCTTATTATATTTTTTGATTATGTCTTTTTGCGTGCTTTACAAAGGCCTTTATATAAACATAGTTGCTGTGAATATCCTGTTTATTTATCTGAAAGCACTAATTTACGAAAGTTTGTTAACCTTTCAAATATACATACATCAGGTTACTGCGCAGTATGAATTTTATTGAATATAATTATATAAAATCCAACCGGCCGTGATGAAATCATATGGAAGGCAGATAGGCAGGATGAAATGTAATGACGGGTTTATTTCTTTTCTGCCCGCGTGACGGAAACAACCGGCCCTAATACCACAGGCATTTCAAAATTATAACAATTTGGAAATTCACCGGATTGTGGTTCACGCACATCCAGTTTAATTATTAATCCTGTAACCATTAATTCCCCGGGAAGGTTTAATACCGAATAAACACTATCTGTAACATTATAGTCGCTGCCAATAATTGATTTTACTTTATTTTCACCCCTAATAAATTTCAGGCTGAAAACATCTTTATCGCAGGATATTATCTCATTATTAACACTGGTTAAAACTATTGCTTCACATTCATACCCGTTATCTTTTTTCTCACATGCGGAGAAAGCAAGCGTAACAATCAGGAAAATAATTCCGGTTTTCATATTTAATAAATATTTTGGTCAGATATTAGATGCTGCACAGGCTCATTAGGTTGCGTTTTTTCTGGTGTCTATCCCTTTTTCGAGTGTCTGTCCCTTTTTTCATCGTATATATTTGATTAAATACCTGCATTTTAATATATTTATTTCCCTAAATTTTTATTTTTAAAATATATTGAAGGTATCTCATTCTCTTGCAGCATTTATAATCAGTATATTACTTTTGCAGAACTTGTCAGCTCAGGAGCCTGGCTGGCCAAATTACAATGAAAGGAAAATAATATTCCCCGACAATCGGTTTTATACAGGATTTTGTGCGCAGGAAAATCACAACCACGAAAACCCTGATGAGTTCCTGGACAGGTTAAAGAATTATGCGCGTATTCAATTAACTTAAGGTATCCAGGTTAACATCAACAGTATTGCACGTATAAATATTGAAAATCTTAACGGCAGTACCCACGAATACTTTAAACAGACAAGTGTTTTGCATTCAGATCTGAACATCCACGGGCTTAAAACAGAAACTTATTTCGATTCAAAGAAAAATACTGCTTATGCCATTGCCTATGCGAAAAAATCAGATATATCAGAGTATTATAAAAATGCATTAAATAATAATAAGCTTATCCTGCTAAATAAGATCAAAGGAGCAGAAAAATGCATAACAGCCGGAGATAAACAGATTGCTTTGAAAAGTTTTTTTGAATGCCTGCCTGTGATAAGGGAAATAGAAAAGAACCAATCGCTGATGATCACTATGGGCTGTCATGATGAAAAAATATTATGCATTGAAGAAATAACCAATAATAAAATCAGGATCGAGAAAGGTATTGAAGGATTAAAAAGTCATAAGCAACTTACGCTGTCAGATATATGTTATTATATGGCATCAGCTCTGAAATCACAGGCCAGGGATCTTAATACTCCGATAATGCTTTCAAATTTTACTTACCAGGATACACATATAGGAAGCTCCTTTTCAAGGAGGTTATATGATGTTTTTAACAAAAGAAAAAAGTAAACAAAAAAGAAAAGGTGTTAATATCATCATTTTTTAATTTTAATTTTCAATTAAAAAAATACAACTTGTGATTCTAAAAAAGGGGAGTAGTAAATAGTAAGAATGTTATTATATTTAAAAATCAATAATAATGATAAAAATCACGCAGCATAAACTTATGGATTCAATTTATTCGGATCACAATCAATATTTCCATAATAAAAAATGGATTGCCGCAGCATTAATTCTTCTTTTTTACTGTATACATATGTCCTTTGGCCAGTCAGTTACAGTTGTTGACTTTGCTGAGGCAGAGGATGGTATACTTACTGGAGTGACTGTTAGTACTTCCAGCTCTGGCTATTCAGGCACCGGATATGTAACAGGGTTTGATAATGACGGTGACAAAGTAACTGTTACAGTTAATGTACCGGAGAAAGCCCTGTATAAGATCATCGTTCGCTACAACGGCCCTTATGGGAATAAAACACAGGATATTTATGTTAATGCTGATTTCTCTTCCCCTGTGGCTTTTCCGGCAACCGGCACATTTACCGACATAGATGCAGGAAGCTATATATTCAACGCAGGAGCAAATACCATTACTATTCAAAAAAACTGGGGATGGATGGAAGTGGATAAGTTCACGGTTTACACAACCATAAAAAACACTTATGATATCACCCCTGATCTGGTTGATGCCGGGGCCAACACAGCCACACAATCACTTTATGATTTTCTTGTATCGCAGTTTGGTGTAAAGATCATTTCGGGACATACAAATCAAAATTATGATATTATAAATACCAATACCGGCAGAAAGCCAATGCTCAGGGCATGGGATTTTCAATCTTATACTGAAGGTTATGCCTATAAATGGGACAACCAGATAGGTGATCATACATTTGGTGTGGTAGATGATGGTTCCGTGTTTAATGCTATAAACTGGTACAAAAACACCACTGATCAACAGGGAATTGTCAGTTTTCAATGGCACTGGCATTCGCCCAGCGGAGGTGAGGCAGGGACCAATACATTCTATACCAGCCACACAACTTTTGATGTTACACAGGCAGTAACTCCCGGAACACAGGAATACAATGATGTTATTAGAGACATTGATACCATAGGCTATCAACTCAACAGGCTGCAGGATGCTGGAGTGCCGGTACTCTGGAGGCCCCTGCACGAGGCAGGCGGCGGCTGGTTCTGGTGGGGAGCAATGGGCCCGGAAGCATGCCTGGAGCTGTATTCCATGCTATTCGACAGGCTTATCAACCACCATGATCTGCATAATCTTATATGGGTTTGGTCAACACCTGAACATGACTGGTACCCCGGAAACGACAGTGTTGATATTGCAGGTTACGATTCATATCCCGGAGATTATAACTATGGTATTCAAAAAGGTGCATTTGACAATTTATATAACCTTGTAAACGGTGAAAAATTAATTGCAATGACAGAAAACGGGCCCATACCTGACCCTGAAGACTGCCTTTCTTTAGATGCACCATGGCTGTATTTTATGACCTGGGCGAACCTGGTAACAGAGCAAAACACCGTTCAACATCTGCGGGATGTTTATGATCACCCTGATGTTCTGAGTTTTGAGGGTGATCCCCTGTCTGCAATAAAACCACCGGAGAATAACATGATAAGTTATAATGTATTCCCTAATCCTTCAACGGAGATGCTGCAGATTGAAGGAGACAGCTTTACTCATCTGGAACTTATTGATTTAAATGGCTCCATTATCTTAGCTACTCCCGGCCCCGTGAACGTAATCAACTTGCAGGAATATCGGGATGGCCTTTATATTCTGAAAATTTACAACAACCAGAAAGTCTGTCATTATAAAGTAATTATTAATAAATAGGGGACAGACACCCTGGGAGGGGACAGCCTCCTAAGAAAAGGGGACAGCGCTCCTAAAAAGGGTGCTGTCCCCTTTTTTATCCGGATCAAAAGTTGTAAATTATCGGCATTAATACTTATCCAGGTTAATATGGCATCAAAAAGATTTATTATAATCCTCTGCATAATATTTGCGATAATAGCCTTCTCCTGTTCAAAAACCAGGAAAAACAAATTACTCACAAAGCAAACCGCCCAAATAAAGCCCGGAAACGTGATATTTATTCTAAGTGATGATCACCGATACGACTTTATGGGTTTTACAGGTAAGGTTCCCTGGCTGGAAACACCGAACATGGATCAGCTGGCAAGGGACGGTGTATACTGCCGGAATGCCTTTGCTTCAACAGCTCTGAGTTCACCAAGCAGGGCCTCGATATTAACAGGTTTGTATGCTCATACACACACAGTGGTGGATAACTCAGCCCCGGAACCTGAAAACCTTGTTTACTTCCCCGAATATATCAGGGATAAAGGTTACCAGACAGCATTTTTCGGCAAATGGCACATGGGAGATGAGGATGACAACCCCCGCCGCGGGTTTGACCATTGGGAAAGTTTTAAAGGACAGGGCGAATATTATAACCCTACACTTAACATAAATGGCGAACGTATTTCTTACGCCGATTCAATATATATTACTGATCTGTTAACAGATCACGCTATCAACTGGATGAAAACCAGGAAATCAGATAAGCCCTTTTTCCTTTATCTCTCACATAAAGCTGTACATGCCATGTTTAGCCCTGCAAAAAGGCACAAAGGGAAATACACCAATAAAAAAATTGTCTATCCCCCCTCATACAACATTACAAAGCCAGAGATGCCTGAGTCTGATGGTAAGCATTACAAACCGGACAATGAAAATAACCCTGATTATGACTACGGTAAAGGAAGAGTACCCGACTGGGTAAAAGAACAAAGGTTCAGCTGGCATGGTGTCGACTATATGTATAACGGCGATATGGATTTTGAATCATTTTATTACAATTACTGTGAGACATTATCAGGGATTGATGAAAGTATAGGAGATATTGTCAGCTACCTGAAAGAAGAAGGTATGTATGAGTCGACAATAATAATTTACATGGGTGATAACGGATTTTCCTTTGGTGAACACGGCTTAATTGACAAAAGGCATTTTTATGAGGAATCGGCTAAAGTACCCCTCCTGGTTTGCTGTCCCGGACTGTTTGAAGGCGGAAAGACAGAGCAGGGGATGATACAGAATATTGACATTGCCCCTTCCATACTTGAGGTTTTTGGTATTGAGAAACCCGGACATATGCAAGGGATGTCTTTTATAAATTTGCTTAGCGGAAAAGATAATGAGTGGCGGGATAAGATATTCTACGAATATTACTGGGAGGAGAACTTTCCGCAAACACCTACAACTTTTGGAATACGGACTGACAGGTATAAGTACATCAGATACTGGGGAATATGGGACACAAATGAATTTTACGACCTTGAAAATGATCCTTATGAAATGAACAATCTCATCGCCAGTCCCCTGTACCAGGATATTATAAAGGAAATGGCGGATGAATTATATAAATGGCTGGAAAATACAAATGGGATGCAGATACCAATAAAAAGGCCTGCCGGACCGAAAGACAGGGGAGATTACAGAAACATAGATCTATATTAAGATAAATATCAATTATATTTTTCAGGATAAATCATGAAACGTTCCTTTAACCTTAGAAAGATAAATTAAATCCTTATGATAGGAAGTATTATTCTATATTTAAAGTTATTCCTGTTTTCCGTGGCAGGCAATTTGCATCTCCGGAGAAAATTAAAGGGCCTGGTTTATATAACAGCGGGATCAGGGTTAATTTTTTCAAATTTCGGCTGCAGACAGAATAACAAACCTGAGATAACAGGCAAACCTTTCCCTGTTCGACCTAACATCCTGTGGATCAGTTGTGAGGATATAAGCCCCCACCTCGGATGTTATGGTGATTCTGTGGCGCATACACCCAACATAGACAGACTGGCAAACATGGGTGTCAGATATACAAATGTATTTACCAGCGCCCCTGTAAGCGCGCCATGCCGTTCCGGAATAATAACAGGAATGTACCAGACCAGTATCGGTACACACCATATGCGGACCTCCCATGTATCGGATAACCTCCCCACACCATATGAAGCTGTTCCTCCCCATTATGTGAAAACGTTCACTGAATATCTGAGGGCTGACGGATACTATTGCACTAATAACTACAAAACAGATTACCAGTTTGGATTACCGGTAACGGCATGGGATGAATGCAGCGATGCGGCACATTATAAAAACAGGCCGGATAAAGAAACCCCATTCTTTGCAGTTTTCAATATAGAAATTACTCATGAAAGCAGAAACTGGTATGAACCTGACAGCACTGATCCGTCATTAGTTGAAGTGCCTCCTTATTACCCTGATAATGAAATAGTGAGAAAAAACATCGCCCGCCTTTATGATAATATCGCCTTGCTTGATATCAGAGTTGGCGAAATACTTAAAGAGCTTGAGGATGAAGGGCTGGCTGAAAATACTGTTATTTTCTTCTGGAGTGACCATGGTGATGGGTTGCCCCGGGCAAAAAGATGGCTATATGATTCAGGAACAAAAATACCCCTTATCATTCAATGGCCCGGATATATAAAGGATGGCGTTTCAGACAGCAGGCTTATCAGCTCTATTGACTTTGGGCCCACAGTATTGTCTGTAGCCGGCGTACCGGTCCCAAAACATATGCAGGGTAAAGCTTTTCTGGGAGCCCAGGCAAAACCTCAAAGAAACTATGTTTTTTCCGCACGCGACCGTTTTGATGAATCTTATGACATGGTCCGTTCCGTCAGAGATAATAAATACAGATATATCCGCAACTATTATCCTTTAAATCCTTATGTGTTATGGGTAAAATACAGAAACAATATGCCCATAATGCAGGAACTAATAAGACTTCATGCTGAAGATAAGCTGGAGGGAGCACAAAAATTATGGTTTAGTGATACGCGCCCTCCCGAAGAATTATACGATTGTGAAAAGGATCCTCATCAAATAAATAATCTGGCCAATGATCCCAATTATGAAAGTGTTTTAAAAAGAATGAGCATCAGGCTTAATAAGTGGATGGATAACACAAAAGATATGGGTAGTATTTCAGAATCAGAAATGATTTATGGTATGTGGCCCAACAGGGTACAACCTGTTACTGCACCGCCCTCCCTTATTATTATAAATAAAGAATCAGAAAATATGACAGCAACTGCCAGAGGAGGCAAATACCAATTTCCGGCTAAGGTTTCAGTCTATTGCGCCACACAGGGAGCATCAATTGCCTATACTACTGATGCTGCAGCTAATGTTCACTGGAAATTATATACAGGACCGGTAAAATTAAATAAGGGAACTACATTATTACGGGCCAAAGCTATACGTTACGGATATAAAGAAAGCACAGAAGTTGCTGCAACATTTGAAATTGAATAGGTAGTCTGATATGGATTATTTTGCAGGTGATCATATAGCATATAATGTAATGGTGAAGCCGGTCGGCGCCAGGTGCAACCTGGACTGTACTTATTGCTATTACCTCGAGAAGAAGAACCTGTATAAGGGTGGCAATATATCCGTTATGCAGGAATCGGTGCTTGAGAATTTTATAAAACAATATATTCAATCACAGTCCGCCCCGGTTATTTCATTTGTATGGCAGGGTGGTGAGCCTATGCTTGCGGGACTTAAATTTTTTCAGACAGCCGTTGAATACCAGAAATATTATGCCCGCGGCAGGCAGATAATTAACGCCTTCCAAACCAATGGCACCTTAATAAATGACAGCTGGTGCAAATTTTTCAAACAATATGATTTTCTTATAGGCATATCTATAGATGGGCCCGAGGAGATACACGACCATTACAGGCGCGATAATCACGGGGCAGAAACCTGGCACAAAGTAATGAGGGGAATAAAGCTGTTGAAGGATCATAACGTCGAGTTTAATACAATTTCCGTAATAAATAACCTTAACACAGATTACCCGCTGGAAGTCTATTCATTTCTTAAAAGTATCGGGAGCACTTATCACCAGTATATACCAGTAGTTGAACAGATTGCAACAGATGAAAAGGATTATCCCTTGTCTCTTGTGTCTCCCGGATATAATGGTACGACCAGGATAACTGACTGGTCGGTGAGCGCGGAGCAGTTTGGTGATTTTTATATCAGTATCTTTGACCAGTGGGTGAGAAATGATGTGGGTTCTACGTTTGTCCAGCTGTTTGATGTTATCCTTGCAAACCGTATAGGTGAGCCATGCGGATTATGTGTTTACGACAAAACCTGCGGCAGTGCAGCCGTACTGGAACATAACGGTGATCTGTACAGTTGCGATCATTTTGTATATCCTGAAAATCTCCTGGGTAACATTTCTACTTCCCCGTTACTTGAGATGATGCATTCAAATAAGCAGCGAAGCTTTGGCGCAGAGAAAAGAGATGCTCTGCCTGACTTTTGCCTTAACTGCGAATATCTGAATATCTGCAACGGGGAATGTCCTAAGAACAGGATATCACTAACACCCAAAGGCGGGAAAGGATTGAATCATTTATGCAGGGGATTGAAAAGCCTGTTTAAACATGTAACTCCCTATATGGACTTTATGGCAAATGAACTGAAAAATAACAGGGCCCCGGCAAATGTTATGGCATGGGCTAAAAAAATAATACCCATATTTTTATTTGTTTGCCTGATGACAAATTTTGCTGTCTCTGCACAAAATGATTATGAACTTTTGTACTTAAAAAATGATTTTGAGCAAATTATACAAAAAGCAAATAAATTATCAACCAATGATGATTATTATTGGTACGCCCTAAGCCTGAATATACAGGGAAAGACATTAAAAGCTATAGAAATACTGGAAGATGGAAACAGGCGCTTTGAAGGGAGTCAAAATATAGAATCATTACTTGCAAAATATTATTACATAACCGGTCAATATTCAAAAGCTAAACCTTATCTCTTAAAATATCCTAATAATACGGAGCTATTCATGCAATTGATCAGTGTACTTGAATTTGAGAATAACTATGCATTTGCTATAAATGTTTTAAATAAAAAGATTAAGAATGATTCTCTTAACATACAATATCTGACTCACTTAGGGGATAATAATTATCAACTTGACAGTATTGACATTGCAGTAAAATATTTTGAAAAAATACTATCATTAAATAATGAAGACCAATTGATAAAACTGGAAGAAGAACATAAATCATTTGAAAATTATTATAGAGAGCAAATAGCCACTCTTAAAAAATTATTAAAATTCTAATAAATCTGAATAAGTGGGTGATAAAAATTCCCAAAGGTAAGCCAAGAACAAATACTGAAAGAAAAATCAGGCATAAAGCGAAATATGGTAGCTTAAAAAATTTCCCCCGAAAAAGAAGGGG
>CAZBUF010000520.1:0-4547 GCA_964495025.1 uncultured Bacteroidales bacterium
ATGTCACTTCTATTACTGAAGATATTGATAACAGGCTTTGGTTAACTACTGAAGGAGATGGTGCATATGTCTTCTGTAATCCACATGAAAAAGCAGCTAAATTGAAACTCGAGCACTTCAAAGGCAAAACGCTGAGTGACAGAATTTATAACAGCCTCCTGACATCAGACGGTGTACTTTTCCTGGTTACTGATATTGGCATAAAAACGTATAATAAAGAAAAAAATAATTTCGAGAATTATGTGCATGAAGGATTCAGTACATATTTTATTACTACCATAATGTATGAGGACTCAAAAAAAAATCTGTGGTTTGGAACTTATAACGGCGGACTTATCAAATATATATATTCAAAAGACACATTCAGGATTTATGATGACAAGGATGGCCTGGCAACAAACTGGGTGAGTACAATTTCCGAGGATAGTTTCGGCAATATCTGGGTTGGCCATTGGGACAGGGATAAAAGCAAAGGCGGGATCTCAAAAATCAGTAAAGATGGCATTAAGGTGTTCAACACATATAATGGCATGCATGATAACCAGATATGGAATATTATGGAAGATAAAGAAGGTAATATTCTTATCGGCACCACAGAACACGGGCTGGATATTTTCAAAGGTGAGCAGTTTGTGTCTTTTTCAACAGAAAACGGACTTATTAATGATCAGGTATGGGCTATAGCCCAGGATGCTAATGACCAGATTTGGTTTGGCACTAATGGCGGTATAACGGTATATAACAATGTTGATACAAATAAAATCTTTATTCATTACAATCAGTCAAATAATTATATAAGCGATCAGATAAGGTTCTTTAAACAGGATAAAGATAAAAATATCTGGATAGCAACAGCTGATCAGGGTATCATAAAATTTGATCTCAAATTGAAATCATTTGTAAGCCAGCCCTATTTTAACAATTACGTGTCATATGCTATTAATGCTATGGAAATCGACCAAAATAATCAATTATGGATTGGCACAGTCGAAGGGATATTTCAATTTGATATTGATAAGAAAAAATATATCATGCGGCACTCACAGGTAACCGGTCTTGCAGGTACAAATACAACAGCATTATTTATTGACTCCCGCGGAATATTATGGGTCGGTTCCAGAGGAAAGGGATTAACGGGTGTTGACGGGGAAAAGTACAAAATTTATACTCTGGGTGATGATATTACGCCAACCTGTATCACCGAGGATAAAGACAATAAAATATGGATAGGCACTGAAACACGCGGTGTATTGGCAATAAAGGACACATTAATATCCAGATATTCAATTGCTGACGGATTAATGGCAAATATGATAAATACAATCAATGTTGATGATTTTAATAATGTGTATGTAGGGACCAACAGGGGACTGAACAAAATAGTCCAGGCGGAAAACAAGATATATACATATACAAAAAAAAGCGGTTTTACAGGTATTGAAACAAAAAATAATGCTTCAATCAAAGATAATGAAGGAAATTTATGGTTTGGAACGGTAAAAGGAGTTACACGTTATGATCCCAATTTCTCCAGGGAAAGAACCATCGAGCCACTGACTCACATTTCAAGAATGACAATTAACGGAGAAGAAAGAGAAATGAGCAAAGGACTTAAGTTAAGTTATAACCAGAATTCGATATTATTTTACTATCATAGTATCTGCCTTACAAATCCTGAAGCGGTAAGATATAAAATAATGCTTGAAGGGCTGGAATCTGACTGGCAGGATGTAAGTACACAGTCATATATTAATTACCGGTCTCTTCCTCCTAAAAAGTATACTTTTAAAGTTATTGCCAAGAACAGCGAAGGCGTATGGAATTCAAAACCTGTTGAATACAGTTTTCAAATTATGGCCCCATTTTACCAGCGGGCATGGTTTATTATAACAGTAACATTTATATTGATAACAGGTATTATCACATTCATAAAAATAAGGGAACGGAACCTGATCAAGGAAAAAAGAATACTGGAAACTAAAGTAAAGGAAAGAACACTTGCCCTGTCAGAGGCAAATGAGGAACTGGAACTGAGGAACAAGGACATCACTGACAGTATAAGGTATGCTAAGCGAATTCAGCTTGCGATACTTCCTCCGGATATACCTTTTGATGATACATTTATATTTTTCAGGCCCAAAGATATTGTCAGCGGTGATTTTTACTGGATAACCTCACAGGCAGACAAAGAATTTTTTGCCGCTGTTGATTGTACAGGTCATGGAGTGCCGGGTGCGTTCATGTCATTCATAGGCTACACATCACTCAATAAAATAGTTATTGAGAATGGGATACATGAACCGGCAGAAATCCTGAACCGGTTGAACGAGGAAGTTGCCATAGCCCTTCACCAGAAAGGCGAAGAAGCTGTCAGAGACGGGATGGATCTGGCCCTGATATCATATGCCCCGAAAACAAGAGAGCTGCAATATGCCGGAGCCTTTAATCCGTTAATACTTATACGGGATGGAGAAATTATTGAGATAAAAGCTAACCGTTTTGCTATTGGCCGTTCAACAGATAGAGAAATGAAATTTACAAACCATAAACTGAAGATCAAAAAGGGCGACTCTATTTATTTGTTCTCGGATGGTTACAGCGATCAGTTTGGCGGGCCTGAATGCAAGAAATTCAAAACTGCTAACCTTAAAAGATTGCTTGTTAATAATTACAAAAAGAAGATGGACGAACAAAAGGCGATTCTTGAACAAAATCATGAAGAGTGGAAATCGAATTATGAGCAGATAGATGATATATTAATTGTAGGGAGGAGGTTTAATTAAACATGCCGGGCATGCTATTCTTCAGCTTACATTTGACAAAACCTGTGGTTTAATCATGGATTTAACGGTAATATAAATAGCCCCTGCATCAATACCACATTCTTCATATAGTTCCTTTTGTGTGCCCTGTTCAATAAATCTGTCAGGTACTCCAAGCCTCTTAACCGTTGCACTGTACCCATTTTCACACATAAACTCTATAATACTGCTTCCAAAACCGCCAACGATAGTACCATCTTCGATAGTTATAATATTCCTGTACTTTTGAAATATATTGTGCAGGCATTCTTTATCAAGAGGTTTGACAAATCTCATGTCATAATGTGCCACACTGTTGTTTTCAGCTTCAAGACGCAATATTGCTTCACTCACGTTATTTCCGATGTGCCCGATTGAAAGAATAACAATGTCAGAACCATCATTGAGCTTTCTTGCTTTACCTATAGGTATCTCCCTGTAAGGCCTTTGCCAGTCAGTCATTACTCCTCTTCCTTTAGGATATCTTATAGCGAAGGGGCCGTTATTTTTAAGCTGGGCTGTATACATCAGGTTTCTAAGCTCCTCCTCATTCATAGGTGCTGAGACAATCATATTAGGGACACTCCTCAAATAAGCAAGATCAAGGACACCATGATGAGTGGGACCGTCAGCACCAACAAGGCCTCCCCTGTCAAGGCAGAAAACAACATGTAACTTTTGCAGTGCAACATCATGTATTATCTGATCATATGCCCTTTGCATAAACGAAGAATAGATATTGCAGAACGGTAATAATCCTTGTGCAGCGAGCCCTGCAGAAAAAGTCACGGCATGTTGCTCAGCGATGCCAACATCAAAAGTTCTGTCCGGCATCTTTTCCATCATTATTTTTAATGAACACCCTGACGGCATAGCCGGTGTAATCCCAACTATTTTGTCATTTTTTATGGCAAGGTCCAGTATTGTATGACCAAATACATCCTGATAAAGAGGCGGTTGAGGCTTATCTGATTTGATTTTTAGTATCTCTCCGGTTTTTTTATTGAACTTTCCCGGTGAATGAAACTGAGTCTGGTTAAGTTCTGCCTGTTTGAATCCTTTTCCCTTTTTGGTAAGAATATGAAGCAACTTCGGCCCGTTAATATTTTTTAAATCACCCAGTAACCTGGTAAGGTGAACAACATCATGCCCGTCAACCGGCCCAAAATAACGGAAATTAAGTGCCTCGAACAAATTGCTTTGCTTAAGTAATATGGATTTTAGTCCATTTTCAAGTTTTTTTGCATAATCCCTGGCATGAGGGGCAATTTTATTTATCTTCCCAAATAATTTCCATATCTCTTTTTTAACCCTGTTATATGTTCTTGATGTTGTAATATCAACCAGGTATTCCTTAATTGCTCCTACATTCGGGTCAATTGCTATGTTATTATCATTTAATACTACAAGCAAATTGGTCTGTTCAATGCCTACATTATTCAACCCTTCGAATGCCAATCCTCCGGTCAGGGAGCCGTCTCCGATAACTGCAATAACATTCCTGTCAACTCCCAGCTGCCTGTCAGCGACAGTCATCCCTAAAGCTGCGGATATGGATGTTGATGCATGTCCTGTACCAAAAGAATCATATTCACTTTCACTCATCCTTGGAAATCCGCTAATACCTTTATATTTCCTGTTGGTATGAAAATCGTCTTTCCTTCCGGTAATAATTTTATGCCCGTATGCCTGATGTCCAACATCCCATATTATCTTATCAAAAGGCGTATCGAAGATGTAATGCAT
>CAZBUF010000521.1:0-2669 GCA_964495025.1 uncultured Bacteroidales bacterium
GTAAGTGACCTGATTTTTGGTTATGACCATTATTCGGGCACTGATCTGTCAGATACAACCATTGCTGGAAAAGAGAATAATTCATTTTCTAAGTTATATGGGGGGTCTCACCGTTTTTTAGGATACATGGATTACTTTACCGGTGATATGGCTTCTGAAAACTATGGAGCAGGCATAAATAGTTTTTATTTAAGGCTGGATAATTCAATAACCGGTAATATTAAGCTTCAGACGACCTTCCATTGGTTCTCTCTGGATAAGGAATATTTGCCGTCAGCCATTAAAGTTGATAAATATCTTGGCTCGGAGCTGGATCTTATGTTTACATATAAGTGCAGCAAGGATATTGCTGTTTCGGCAGGTTATTCTTTTATGCTGCCCGGAAATACACTGGAAATCATTAACGGCATAAATGAGGGAAACAGCAGATTTGCGCAGTTCGGATGGCTGCAGGTGATATTTAAGCCTGCATTTTATATTAAGAATCCGGCCACAGAATAATTTGCAGGGTGTCAGAAATACCGTCAAACAGGCATTACTTAATATCCTTATGATATGCCTGCAGCGACTTGACTTCTGTTTTGCTTACAATATGCGCCTTTATACCTTTTACTGCTGCCAGGGCTGCAGAGATAGTAGTAATATATGGTATCTTATATTTAATAGCTGATTTTCTTATATACGAGTCATCGTACATACTTTTTTTTCCTACAGGAGTATTCACAATCAGATTTATTTCTCCGTTTTTAATGGCATCCAGGATATTTGGCCGCCCTTCATGCAGTTTTAATAATCTTTCCGAATGGATGCCGTTTTCAACAAGCAGCTTTTGTGTACCTTCGGTGGCAAATATTTTAAATCCCAGCTGTTTGAAGTCCTTTCCCAGTTCAACCACTTCCTTTCGTTCATATTTGGCAATGGTAACTGTTATTAATACCGAACCGCTAAGGGGAAGGGGTGTTTGTTTGGCTTCATGTGCTTTGTAAAAGGCGTTGCCAAATGAATTGGCCAGGCCAAGAACTTCTCCGGTTGACCTCATCTCAGGCCCAAGCAGGGGATCAACTTCGGGAAACATATTGAACGGGAATACGGCCTGCTTAATTCCAAAATGCGGAATATTTTTTGGCTGTAAATTAAGATCTTCAATATTCTTACCAAGCATAATTTGTGTTGCCAGGCGAACCATGTTAATATTACATACTTTTGATACAATAGGAACGGTCCGTGAAGCTCTTGGATTGGCCTCCAGCACATATACTTTTTTATTCGCAATTGCATACTGGATATTCATTAAGCCGATCACATTAAGCTCAATGGCTATTCTCTTCGTATATTCGTTTATGGTTTTTATATGTTTTTCCGGGATGCTGAACGGAGGAATTGCACATGCGGAATCTCCGGAATGAATACCTGCCTTTTCAATATGTTCCATCACTGCCGGGATAAAAGCATTTTTCCCGTCAGATATGGCATCGGCTTCAGTTTCAATGGCGTTTTCCAGGAACTTATCTATTAATATTGGTCTTTCCGGTGATACGTCAACTGCAACAGCAACATATTCTTTCAGCATATCTTCATCATGAATAATTTCCATGGCTCTTCCTCCTAAAACATATGACGGCCTTACCATCAACGGGTATCCTATTTCCTTTGCTATCTTTAATGCTTCATCGAGTGAACTGGCCATACCTGATCTTGGTTCAGGGATTCTTAGTTTTTTCATCACTTTTCTGAAACGGTCCCTGTCTTCTGCAAGATCAATAGTGGCAGGGGAGGTGCCAATAATCTTCACTCCTTCTTTCTCAAGTTCACCTGCAATATTCAGAGGTGTTTGTCCCCCAAACTGCACAATGACACCCAGGGGTTTTTCCTTGTTATAAATACTAAGGACATCTTCTACCGTGAGGGGTTCAAAATATAGTTTGTCAGAGGTATCATAATCAGTAGAAACAGTTTCAGGATTACAATTTATCATTATTGTCTCAAAGCCCATATCTTTGAGTGCAAATGCAGCATGAACACAACAATAGTCAAATTCAATTCCCTGCCCGATCCTGTTCGGACCTCCTCCCAGGATCATTACTTTTTGCCTATCGGAGGTTTTCACTTTATCCGGCGCGTTATAAGTTGAATAATAATAGGCCGCATGTTCAACACCGCTAACAGGCACTATGTCCCATGCCTGGACGATCCCAAGTTTTATTCGTTTTTCCCTGATTGTCTTTTCCGTGACACCAAGTATCTTGCCCAGGTACTTATCGGAAAATCCATCTTTCTTGGCTTTTATTAACAGTTCATCAGGCAGTTCTTTGTCTTTATGTTTTAATATTTGTTCCTCCAGATCAACAAGCTCTTTCATCTGTTCAATGAACCATGGTTTGATATAAGTTTTTTCATATATACTTTTAGGGTCCGCTCCTTTGCGTAATGCCTCATACATTATAAACTGCCTTTCACTTGTGGGATAACTAAGCAGGTCCATCAGTTCATTAAGAGGAAGTTTATTAAAGTTCCTGGCAAATCCCAGTCCGTAACGGTTTATTTCAAGAGAACGTATTGATTTCTGAAAAGCTTCTTTATATGTTTTTCCCAGGCTCATGACTTCACCAACAGCACGCATCTGGGTGCCCAGCTTATCTTCAACCCCTTTGAATTTTTCGAATGCCCAG
>CAZBUF010000522.1:0-3896 GCA_964495025.1 uncultured Bacteroidales bacterium
CAATCATGCCAAAATCTACTGTAGGCGCCGTAATTTTTAAAAAACAAGATGGGGGAACTCAAATATTGCTAACCAAACGAAATATTGAGCCGTTCAGGGATTACTGGTGCCTTCCCGGAGGCCATATTGAGGAATTTGAAAGTGCCTATGATGGTGTAATTCGCGAAGTCAAAGAAGAAACCGACCTTGATTTAAACCCTGTGTTTTTTTGTTATGCTGATGAGATCTTCCCTGGTAAAAATATACATAATGTTGTATTGATGTTTTACGGGGAAGCAACGAATGCTCCTAAAGCTGATCCAAAAGAAGTGTCAGATATAAAATGGTTTTCAATTAATGATGCATTAAAACTTGATTTGGCATTTAGCCACAATGAAGTGATCAAGCGGTTCGCTATGCTAAAAAAATAATTTAAAATTTTACCGGTTAATATATTTTACTATTAAACATAAAATATAATGTGATAAATGCCGGATTATTATAGATAAGCAGCTTAACATTGCTTAAATAAGAATTGTGTATAAAAGTATTGATTTTCAATGTATTAATATATGATATTTAATGGAAGGTTTTTTATGGTAATCCCCTGCCTGAAACTATATTAACTGACATAGCGTACTAATCAACAACTAAATCTCACCCTTGCTGACTAGACTATTAAATCATTTAAATACAGGATTTGAATTTTTGATGGTCAATTATGAAAAAAGTAATTTAGAATGTTAGTAAAAATGTATTTAACAAGATAAATTATTTATAAATTTGATATAAATTGTTTAAAAAAATTAAATAAAATGAAAAGGTTGAAAATTTTAGTATTGGCTTTAGTAGTAATTGCAGGTATTATGTGTTCATGTAACAAGTATGTTTGCCCTGCATATGCAAGTAATGCTGATTGTGAGCAAACAGAAAATACACCGCAATAAGTTTTTAATAAATTAATTTTTATATTTTTACGACAGACTCTTTATAGATTAATTAATATACCAAATTATGAAAAAAGTCTTTGTAGTTGTAGCTTTATTAGTTTCCATGTTGGTTTTATTTGCTTCGTGTAAAGGATCTAAAACTTGTCCTGCTTATGGACAAAATGATAATGAATACTCTGAATCCGTTAACAGTTAATACATAAATACACTTTTTTTTATATTTTTACAAATCTTCTCCTGATAATTATTTCTTTAATTAGGTATAACCTGATTTATTGTTTCTGTGAAAAGATTACTGGTAGGTATTCCGGCTATATTTATATATTATCTTGCATTTGCTCAAGGTGAGATAGATGATCAGGATAAAGTTTTCTATCGTAATGAAAGGACATATGCAGGTTATTTATGCTCTAACGGTTTTGGGGGAAATTATAGATTTGTCAAACGAATAACAGCATTTAAAGCAACTTCGTATGAAGTTGATTTAGTTAGTATCAAACATCCCAAAGAAGTAAAAATATCAACCTCACCATCTTCATTCACCAGCAAAAGTTTTGTATACGGAAAATTAATCAACTTTTATAATTTGAGAGCCGGTATAGGCTACCAGAAGGAATTATTCCAAAAATTTGACAGGGGTGGAATATCCATCAGGTATTTTTATAATTTCGGCGCTGCACTGGGTATTAAAAAACCTATATATTATAACATTTATATTATCAGTGCTGCCGGAGATAAGATTATAGATGAAATAACTGAGAAATTTGATATAAATCAACATGTTGATCCCAGATTAATGTCCAGGGCTTCTTATTTCAAAGGTTTTAATGAATTATCTTTCACTCCGGGAATATATGGTAAGACAGGCCTTACATTTGAATTCAGCAAATATGATGAAGTAATACATGCTATTGAAGCAGGTATTATCCTTGATACATTTATAAAAAAGATATCAATAATGGCAATTGAAAATGACAGCCGGGTATTTTTTTCCCTATACTTAAGTTATCGTTTCGGAAAAGTTGTAGATGCAAAATTCAAAGCCAGAAAAACTGAAATTGACGGGCTGCTTGTTGATTAGATTTTGAAGTATACATTATTTCATATTTGAACTTCTTTTTTGCCGTTTTATTCATGACTTTGTGCCTTAAAAGAATTTTAATATCTCTTAATTAACAGTTGTGGAAATTTATATTTTTTCTTACTTTCGCAATTCAATTTTTTAAGACATTAAATTGTTAATTATTAAATACTTTAATTATGGCAAAAATAAAAATAGGAATTAACGGTTTTGGCAGGATCGGAAGAAATGTCTTCAAAATTGCCCTGGAAAGACCTAACATGGAAATTGTTGGCATTAATGATATTACTGCTAACAAGGTACTGGCTCATCTGCTTAAATATGATTCAACACAGGGAAAATTTGAAGGTACTATCAGTTATGATGATGAGGGTATTATTGTCAATGGTAAAAAAATAAAGGTAAGTGCAGAAAGAAGCCCGGCTAATATTCCATGGGCCGATACTCCTGATGTAGTAATAGAATCAACCGGCGTATTCAGGTCAAAGGAAAGTGAAAAGGGCGGTTACGGCGACCACCTGAAAAATGGTGCAAAAAAGGTCATTCTTACTGTTCCTTCCAAAGATCAGATTGATAATATGATAGTGCTGGGTGTTAATGATGATGCCCTCAAGCCGGAAGATACATGTGTATCCAACGCGTCGTGCACAACCAACTGTCTTGCCCCTGTTGTTAAAGTGCTGAATGATAAATTTGGGGTTGAAAATGGTTTTATGACTACTATTCATTCATATACCAATGACCAGGTTATTTTAGACGCCCCTCACAGTGATTTGAGAAGAGCCAGATCTGCCGCAATGTCACAGATTCCTACCACAACAGGAGCAGCCAAGGCTGTAGGGAAAGTCATTCCCGAGCTTAGTGGTAAACTTAACGGATTAGCGGTACGTGTACCTACTCCAACCGGTTCACTTGTTGATCTGGTAGCAAATCTGAAAACAGAAGCAACCGTGGAAGAGATTAATAAGGCAATGAAAGAAGCAGCAGAAGGACCAATGAAGGGTATCCTGGAATATACTGAAGACCCTATTGTATCGGCTGATGTTATTCATAATCCGCATTCTTCGATCTTTGATGCTCAGGCTACAATGGTTCTCGGAAAGGTGGTTAAAGTCCTTTCATGGTATGATAATGAATGGGGATATTCATACAGAGTTGTCGATTTGGTTGAGAAGCTGGTTTAATGCTTAAATAAATATTGAAATAAAAAACCTGGAGACATGAACCTCCAGGTTTTTTTATATGTATTCAATAAGATTAAAAGGTATTTTTATAGTAGATTTAAAATGTTCTCCCAGGCTCAGGATCGCTTCATCATCTTCTTCATAGTACCAGTTAACAACACAGTTTCTCCCTTCATCAAACCTTTTTTTTATCATCCTGAAAATTCCAAGTAAATACTTTGAAGAACCACTGTTAACATACTCAAGATTTAGATCCATCCTTGTGGTCTCTTTTGGCTCTTTATAATAATTTTCAAGCCAGTCAATCAGCTTTTCAAAAAAATCGCCGGGATTTTCCGGAATAGACCTGCCTTCAATAATTAATTTTCCTTCTTCATGATTAAAATGCACTTTAGGTGTGTTTCCAGTCTTATCAATTACTAATTCTTCCATTTTTATTTTTCTTTTCTTGTATTACTCATATCTCAACGCTACGATCGGATCTAATTTTGATGCTTTTACCGCCGGAAAATACCCTGATACTAAGCCAACAACAAAACATAACGCTAATCCCCCTATAATCCATATCCATGGTATTATGAAGGCAGATTTAACAATTAAAGATACAATATTTCCAATTAAAATTCCTAATAATATACCTAAAATACCTCCTGCCTGACATATTATTATTGCTTCAATAAGGAACTGTTGTTTTATCATTTC
>CAZBUF010000523.1:0-4803 GCA_964495025.1 uncultured Bacteroidales bacterium
TCAGCATTATCAATATCATTTAATAACCTGTTAAATACTATATGGTCGGGAGCTCCCCAGTTCGATAAAATTTCTGTTCTCTCAAAGTCAGATTTGGATATTATATCATTGAAGTTGCCGTTAAACAAATAAGAATTTATATTGGCAAAATTTATATCTCCCCCATAATAAAATGAGGTATGGTAACCGATATCCGAAAGACACCCGGAGATGTACGGAAGACCCTGTGTTTTTTTTGGTGATTTTATTACAGAGACAATGCCCAGGGCAGGATATCCGCTGAGAATGGCTACTATACCTTTATCGGACCGGGAGTCATTGGCATAAAAGTTGGTGAAAAATATCCCCTGGTTTGATAATTTATTAAATTCAGGAGTAACACCCTTAATCCCTCCCAGAGGCTCAACAAGTTTTGCAGTGAAACTTTCCAGAATAAATAAGATGATATTTGGTTTTACATTGTTAAGAAGGTAAGTAGTCTCATTGGTATCTTTATACAAGCCGCAGGCAATATCTTTTGCAACCCCGGGTTCATAATAATCAAACTGTGATATCCTCGAACTCTTTACAGTAAACGAATATCCGAAATTCCATAATAAATTTACCGCTGCATGGTTGGCAAAATGGTTCTTATGAAAAAAGGCAGTGCTCAAATTAACAGGCGATACATCAAACCCGCCCCTTATGGGAATAAACATTGCAGGTATCAGTAATGTATATAAAATTGCCGATTTAAATTTATCAGAACTGAAGGTTTTTAATAATACCGATATATATCTCATATATAAATACGAAATGGTAAAAACAACTGCAATCAGGGATACTATCCCAAAAACTATCGTATACCATCTTACAGAGGCCAACATCTCTCCCGGCGTACTTATATATTGCAGCGGGGTTTTATCCAGTCTGAAGCCCCAGTATGTATAAAGCTCAACATCTGTTATGGTAAAAAGTATGAAAACGGCAATTAATGCTATTGTGTAACCATTAATGATATTATGAAATATCCTGTTAGAGGAAAAAGAAGTAAATACCAGAATTACCAGAGGAAATAATAAAATATAACCAACAGCAGAAAAATCCATTTTCAGGCCATGAACGATAATACTAATCCAGTCGCCGGCATTTAATTCAAATGATTGCTTATAATGATAGAACAGAAAAAAAAGTCTGCCTGCAATAAAAAGCGAAAGCCAGAATAAAATATAAAAAATCAGGAATTTAATACGGCCTTTCATATGTTTTATAATCATTCGATATACACATCAGGAGCTGCCAAAATTAATAATTATTTAATATTTTGTTTATTTTTATGTAATATCAACCCCTGGTTTTAGTTTATTTAACAATATTGTTTCCTGATATGAACCAGTATCTTAATCATCTTATAGCTTTATTCAGGAGATTGCTATTTCTTCTGATTATTTTCACTGTCCTGCGCCTTGGCTTTTTCGTGTTCAATATAAAGTCATTTTTGCCCGGGTCTGCATGGGGCATTATCAAAGTATTCATTTTTGGTATCAGATTTGACTTTATTGTTATATTCTATCTGAATTTACTTTTTATACTGCTGCATCTTGTTCCCGGACGTTTTAAAGACCATAGCACTTATCAGAAAGCCCTCCGCTATTTATTTGTTATTGTTAACGCAATAGTGATATCCGCTAATTTTATTGATATTGAATATTTTAAATTCTCCAACCACCGTAGTGGCACGGAATTATTAAAACTGCTGACTGCCAGTTCTGATACCATGAACTTATTACCGCACTACATATCAAACTACTGGCATATTTTAATTTCATGGATAATTACAGTGTGGTTGATGTGGGAGCTTTACCCCCACCTGCATTATTCACGCTTTCGTATAGAGATAAATAATACTCTGAATATCATCATGCAACCGCTGATTGCTATTATTATCGCGGTTATATTTTTCGGATTTGCCAGGGGACTTGAAACAAAGCCAATAAGAATAAACACTGTTCACAAATATTCATCTCCCAAAAATATCCCTTTACTGCTAAATACTCCTTTTGTTATTATTAATACGATAGGCCAGAAAGACCTTATCAAAGCAGATTACTTTGATCATGAATATGCGGAAAACATCTATTCGCCGGTCAGGGATTATGCCGGTATTCCTTCTTTTAACAATCAAAATGTAGTGATAATAATCCTTGAAAGTTTCTCAGGTGAATATGTTGGTGCACTTAATCCTGCACTAAAGGGGTTCACACCTTTTCTGGATTCATTGATAAATAACAGTCTTATATTTGATAATGCCTTGGCCAATGCCAACAGGTCGATGGATGCATTGCCTGCCATATTATCGTCGTTGCCTTCACTTGATGGCCGGACTTTTATAACTTCAATATATTCAACAAATAAGCTCGCGAGTGTTTCAAATCTGTTAAGCAGGAAAGGTTATCATACCTCCTTTTTTCACGGGGGAAAGAACGGGACAATGGGATTCGACTACTTCTGCAAAAGTATTGGTATTGAAGAATATTACGGAGAAAGTGAATATCCGGATAAAGGAGATTATGATGGTGCCTGGGGAATATACGATGAACCGTTCTTCCAATTTTTTGCGGGGAAGCTGAATCAATTTAAACAGCCTTTTATATCGGCAATATTTTCTCTTTCTTCCCATGAGCCATACCCTATACCCGAAAAATACAATAATAAATTTCCGGAAAGCAAATATGAGATACTTAGCAGCATTGCATATACGGATTATTCACTCAGGAAATTTTTTGATACTGTTTCAAAGTATGACTGGTATAAGAACACTTTATTTGTGATATGTGCCGACCATACATCCATGGCTATTGACAGACAATACGGCACACAGGTTGGGCGTTACAGGATTCCTGTCATTTATTTTCATCCTTATGATAATAAGCTGAAAGGTATTAATCATAAAGTCACTCAACAAATTGATATTCTGCCTTCAGTACTGGATTATCTACACTATGGTGAAAAATTCGTCTCTTTTGGCCAGTCTGTTTTTGACAATAAAAAGGAAAGTCTGTGGTACTGTTATAACAGGGGCAGCTATTATATTGCTGATTCTGTATTTTGCCTGATATTTGACGGTAATAAAAGCATAGAGCTTTACAATTACAAGAAAGACAGCCTGCTGCAATCAAATATAATAAGTGAAAAGCCTGATATTACTAAAAAGCTTGAGATCAGCCTGAAAGCAATTTTACAGAACTACCAGTACCGGATGGAAAGGAACCTTATGGCTGATACGGTGGGGATGTCGGAGATAGGGAGTAAATAGAAAGGCGTTGCTCGTTGCTCGCTGCTCGTTGCTGGTTGCTCGTTGCTGGTTGCTGGCTAATAATTAAAAATCAAATTACAAGTAAAATACAAATCATAATATCCAAATAACAAATCTTAAACCTGCACAACAGTATTTCAGGGTATACCCTTAAAATTTATTTGCATATTTCATGTTATAGCCTTATATTTGTTATTTATTTTTAAGGTTATACCCTTATGAAAAAGAACAAATTAATACAAGAACAGCTTGATAACAAAATTATCAGGTTTAGTAATCTGGAGATGGTGCCCGTACCTCCGGATGGCTGGATTTATTCAATAAGACAAGGAATAAATATGTCATTAAAACAGTTGGGCCAAAGACTTTCCATAACACCCCAGAGCGTCAAAGAAATTGAGCAAAGAGAAAAAAATGACACAATATCCTTAAAAGTACTTAAGCAAGTAGCTTCTGCTTTGGATATGCATTTTGTTTATGGATTCGTCCCCGGCGAAAAAACCCTTAAGAAGATGGTAGAAAAAAGAGCATCAGAACTTGCCAGGCAAATTGTTGAAAGGACATCTGTTCAAATGAACCTGGAAGATCAAAAGAATTCGGAACAGAGAATAAAAAATGCTATTAGAGAAAAAACAGAAGAATTGATTAATGAGTTGCCAAAATTCTTATGGGACTAAATCTGGAATATATTAAGGGTCAGTCGCCAATTGATGAGGATGAGAAGGAAGGTTTAAGGATTAAAACCATCTCAACAAGAGGTGAACTGAATGAGTTCGAACAGTCCGACATTGAGAAAGCAATTGAATGGAGTATGAAAAGAAAATACTCATATAATAAGATATTGACTGTCGGTTTTATCAAAGAAGTCCACAAAAAAATGTTTTCAGAGGTCTGGGAATGGGCCGGTATCTTCAGAAAAACCAACAAGAATATAGGAACAGATAAATTTTATATTGAACAAGAGTTAATCGTGCTTCTGGATGATTGCAAATTCTGGATAGAAAACAAAACCTATGGTAAAGATGAAACAGCTATAAGATTTAAGCATCGATTAGTTAAAATACATCCATTCCCTAATGGAAATGGCCGCCACTCCAGATTGTGTGCTGATATATTAATATCTCATGCTTTAAATAAACCTGTATTTACCTGGGGCGGCAAAGATTTAGGTAAACAGGGGGAGACAAGGACCAAGTATCTTTCAGCAATATATCAGGCAGATCAGAAAAAAATTGAATCGCTTATAGCGTTTGCAAGATCGTGAACTAATGATATAGCGAGCAATATAGTCAGACAATTAACATTCAAATGAAAAAACTTGTAGTTATATTAGGTTCTGGATTTTCGAAAGAAGCCGGGTATCCAACAAGTAATGATATAAATAAAAGATTTCTAAATGTAGAAAATAAATTATTTAATACACATCAAGATGGATGGGTTTGGAAGAATTCTATATTACTGAAGAAGAAATTTTGGGATTTGTCATTTATTAAAAGGAGGCTGTCCCC
>CAZBUF010000524.1:0-3611 GCA_964495025.1 uncultured Bacteroidales bacterium
CTGGGACAGGCTTTTTTCTCACTTAGCATAGGTATGGGGACCCTGATAACATACGGATCATATATACATAAGAGGGACAACCTGGCAAATTCAGCAGTTATTGTCTCGGTAGCCGATACTGCTATAGCTGTTCTTGCCGGGGTAGCTATATTTCCTATAGTTTTCTCTTTCGGGCTTGAACCCGGTGAGGGAGTAGGTCTTGTTTTTAAAACCCTTCCAAACATCTTTCAGCAAATGACAGGCGGTTATATTTTTGCTCTTTTGTTTTTCATACTTCTAATCGTGGCAGCCCTGACATCTTCGATCTCTGTCCTTGAGGTAGTTGTAGCGTTCCTCTCTGAAAGACTGAAAATGAAACGTTTTAATGCCACACTGTTTGCCACTATTTCCATCTCTTACCTTGGCACATTATGTGCAATGTCAGAAAGTGGTTTCTCAGACTTTAGGTTATTTGACAGGAATTTTTTCGACCTGCTGGATTCCACTGCTTCAAAAATTTTATTGCCCCTGGGAGGATTTTTTATCGCCCTTTTTGTCGGCTGGTTCTATGGCAAAGGCAAGACATGGCGAGAGATCTCAAATCGCGGTAACCTTAAAGTCTCATATCTTAACATTTTTATGTTCCTTATAAAATATATTGCTCCGGCAGCAATAGCGCTTGTATTTCTAAATGGACTGGGAATATTCAGGTTTTAATCAATAGTATAAAACTTATGCCGGATCCGGAATAGTAACTTTTTTAAGGTCATGCTGAAAAATATCTTTAAAGAATATTTTTCCTGTTCCCGCCAGGAAAGGAACAGTATTATAATCCTGCTAATCATTATATTTATTTTAATAACAGCTATTTTCATGATGCCGTTAATTTTTACGCATCAGTATTTCGATTATTCAGAATATGAAAAAGAGCTTGCAGCCTTTGAAAGATCATTAACGCCTGTTGAAAAGAAAGCATTTGGTACTTCAGGAGTTAAAAAAAGCAGGCATGGGAATAAAAAATTCACCGCATTCAAATTCAATCCGAATACGGTATGTGTTAACGACCTGGAAAAGCTGGGATTCAGCGAAAGAGTGATACAAAACATCATAAAATACAGGACAAAAGGCGGCGTTTTTTATAAAAAAAGTGATCTGCTAAAAATCTATGGAATGGATACATCCCTTTACTGCAGTCTGAACACCTATATTTATCCCGATGAACATGTAACAAAAAAACAACGAGAAAAAATAAACAGTAGTAATATCACTGATAAAGATTCTTCAGTACTCATAGATATAAATAATACTGACACGCATCCGTTATGCGAATTACCTGGAATAGAAAGGTTGCTGCCGGAAAAAATTATTAGATACAGGGACCTTCTGGGCGGATATTATAGCAATACTCAGTTTAAAGAGATACCTGGCATTCAGGATGAGCAATTCAAGCTGCTAATCAATAAAGTATTTATTGATACTGCATCAATAAATAAAATAAATATAAATAAGACTGATGAAAGAACACTTGAAAAGCATCCGTACTTAAATAAATATTATTCAAAAGCAATATTAAAATATAGAAATTTCACAGGTATGATTGTACATATTAATGAATTGTTGAATAATAAAATACTTCCCGAAGATATTTTCTATAAAATCCGGCCTTATTTGGCAGCAGACTAAAAATTAATTTTAATTACTAATACACTTTATAATTTTTTTGATTAAATTTATTAACAATTACGTGATTTGACCTTTATCTATTTGAAATTCCAGACATTGTAACTCTGTTATCAGGTATTTTAATTTCCGGATATAAATTTGGTAGAAATTTTTTTATGTCATAACTTTGCGGCTCATTTAAAAAAACCATCTATGATTGTAGTTCCTATTAAAGAAGGTGAAAATATTGAAAGGGCTCTGAAAAAGTTTAAGAGAAAATTTGAAAAGACCGGCATAGTTAAAGAGCTCCGTGCCAGGCAGGCATTTAAAAAGCCGTCAGAAAGAAAACGCGATGAAGTAAAACGAGCGGTTTATATCCAGAAAATACAGCAGGAGGATATATAAAATTATATTAAAGACCGGGTCAATCCAGAAGTTTTAATAAGGTAATGGCTGGAATATATTTCAATATATTCCTATATATATGAAGCATAAAGAATCATTTATTAAATATTTACAATTCGAAAAGCGGTATTCTCCCCATACTATAAGATCCTATTTGGATGATATAAACCAGTTTATATTATTTTGCGGATTAACAGATGACAATTTTGAACCAGGTAAAGTCAATCATAAAAATATAAGGGACTGGATCATTGATCTTGTTAATAAAGAGGTCTCAATTCGTTCTGTTAAAAGGAAAATCTCAACATTAAAATCATTTTACAAATATCTTTTAAGAGAAGGTGTGGTAAGTAATAATCCTGTGGAAAAGGTTTTAACACCTAAAGCGGAAAAGAAGCTGCCTTCATTTGTGAACAGGAAACATATGGATAGCCTGCTTGATGATATTGATTTTGGAAGCGATTACAAGGGAAAAAGAAACAGGTTAATAATTGAAGTTTTCTATAATACCGGGATGAGATTAAGTGAACTAATAAATTTAAAACCTGTTAGTATAAATATTACCGATAATAATTTAAAAGTCCTGGGAAAAAGAAATAAAGAGAGGCTCATCCCCATCACCAGGGAATTTAAAAATTCTCTGCTGGTTTATCTTGCTGTCAGGAACGATAAGTTCGGTGAGAGCAAAAAAGATTATTTATTTCTCACAGACAAAGGTGAAAAAATGTATCCTAAGCTGGTTTACAGAGTAGTAAACAAATACCTTAATTTAATAACGACAATTGAAAAAAAGAGCCCTCATGTTCTCAGGCATACATTTGCTACACACATGTTAAATGCCGGAGCGGATCTCAATGCGATAAAAGAGTTACTTGGCCACAGCAACCTGGCAGCAACAGAGATCTATACACATAACACTTTTGAGAAATTGAAATTGATCTACAAACAAGCTCATCCAAGAGCATAACTAAAGGAGGAAAGTAAAATGGACATTAATATCAATTCTGTAAAGTTTGTTGCAGACAAAAAACTTGAAGCTTTTGTTAATAGCAAGGTAAAAAAACTGATACAGTTTTACGATGACATAATTTCAGCTAATGTTTATTTAAAACTTGAGAACACACAGGATCTAAACAATAAGATTACCGAAATCAAATTGGAAATACCTGGTAATGAGCTATTTGTTAAAAAACAAAGTAATTCATTTGAGAAATCTACCGATAATGCGGTCAGCGCTCTTAAACGACAGATAACAAAACATAAAGAGAAACTCAGGGGACAATGATCATACTATCTAAAAAATAAATAAATATTTTGTGTTATATGTAAAATATTTATACATTTGCGAACCAATTTTGGAGGGTATTAAATTCCACTGATTACAAGTATTTTATAGAAGCCGTTCAGATAGTTTAATATATCTGAAATAGAATTCCTTAGATTTCAGGAATATATATCCTTCGGTAAAGTTGAAATTATTGTTTTGATTATAAAGGATCTTTGAAATTATGCCGATGTAGCTCAGCTGGTCAGAGCAGCTGATTTGTAATCAGCAGGCCGTGGGT
>CAZBUF010000525.1:0-2045 GCA_964495025.1 uncultured Bacteroidales bacterium
ATACAGGTTTTGAGAAAATAGCAAAAAAGCTGAATATGACTGTTGTATTTATGCTTATTCATAAGATGAAACGCGGACATTACAGTGCCCGGTTTGAGGTATTGTATGAAAATTCAGTTGATATCCCTGACTTTAAAATGACAGAAAGGTTTGTGGAAATCCTTGAGGACTCAATTATTAAAAAACCTGAGTACTGGCTATGGTCTCATAAAAGGTGGAAGCATAAAAGGGAGGTTGGCGGATAATATGAAAACATACGGGGATGACTAAAACAGCCATAGTAATATTAAACTGGAACGGCAAAAACTATCTCGAAAGGTTTTTGCCCTCTGTTATCCGGTATTCTGACTTTTCCGGCACAGAAATATATGTTGCTGATAATCACTCGACTGATGATTCAATTGAGTTTATAAAAGAAAATTTTCCTAAGGTCAGTATTATTCCCTTAAACAGTAATTACGGGTTTGCCAAAGGTTATGTCAAAGCTCTGGAAAATATAAAGGCTGAATACTTTGTATTATTAAACTCTGATGTTGAGGTTACCGAAAAGTGGCTCTCAATAATAGAACTGATGGATAATGATATGTCAATAGCAGCAGTAATGCCTAAAATCAGGTCATATGAAAATAAAGACTACTTTGAATATGCCGGGGCGGCGGGTGGCTTTATTGATAAATTCGGCTATCCGTTTTGCAGGGGAAGGATATTAAGCGTTATTGAAAAGGATGACGGCCAGTATAATGATCTGAAAGAAATCTTCTGGGCATCGGGAGCCTGCATGTTTATAAGATCCGAAGCTTATTATAATGCCGGAGGCCTGGATATGGATTTTTTTGCCCATATGGAAGAAATTGATCTGTGCTGGCGCTTGAAAATTCTGGGATACAAGATATTTTATTTCCCTGGAGCCACGGTTTATCATGTTGGTGGGGGAACATTGCCTAATAACACAGGGAAAAAACTTTTTCTCAACTACAGGAATAACCTTTTTCTATTATTTAAGAACCTGCCTGATAATGGTTTTTATAAGATCCTCTTTTTAAGATTATCTCTTGATATTTTATCTGCATTCGTTTACCTGTTCAGTTTGTCCTTTAACTTCTTCGCTGCAGTTATTATGGCACATATCTCATTTTTCTTTTCAATAAACAAGCTAAGAAAGAAAAGGCAAAAAATAAAAGGAAATATCAGGGTCAATAAACCAAACCATATATATCAGAGAAGTATAGTATATAATTTCTTCGCAGGAAAAAAGAAATATTTCAGCCAGCTGGATTTCTGATTATTTGCTGTTGCTTTCATCCTCAGCCCGGGATTTAATCCTGCCCCCTCCCCTGCCTCTGCTTTAGCCTTCGCCTTCGCCTATGCCTTAAATTTATTCCGTCCTTCTGTTTATACTTCTTCTCCCTTCCAGGTTAATACAGATTACAAATGACTGTGATAAATCAACATTACCTGGAATGATATGCAATGAGAACTGCAACTTGCCATTCACTATGGATGACCTGCTGCCTTGATAGAAAAGGTCGATCCTGCCATAGTTTTTTGACCTGTAAAACCCGTCACCATATAACAATACCTGGCTGTCTCCGTAATAATATGTTCCCCGGATACCAAAATCCCTGTGCATAACAAGGATATTACTCAGCCAGCCTGCAGGATATCTTAGATCATATACATGTCTTATCCTGTCATATGATAATGCCATGCCTGTATTAAAGGTCAGGCTGTCAAAAAACATTTTTGAAGAAAGGTCAAGCCCCGCCAATGCCGTTAAACCGCCGTTATCTCTTATATGAACATCCGGTACAGAAATACCCGGACTTGCATAATGGTACATAATAAAATTATGCTGATAGAACAATATCCCTCTTTTCAGCATTCCCTCACCACCGATAAGAAACGTTTCTCTTTTGGTGTCCGTTTGCCTGCTTGTCCAGTCGATCCAAATATTATGGTATCCCCAGGAGGTTTTAAAATTCAGGAACATCCCTTCGATGTTAGGCCGGAAATATTCAAGCGTATCAGTTAACAAGATAAAAGGA
>CAZBUF010000526.1:0-13211 GCA_964495025.1 uncultured Bacteroidales bacterium
CTATCATTTACACACTTTGGGTTATCTGGCTTGGTAATTACTGGTTTTTGCCGGGTCTGGCAATAATATTCGACATATATATTTCAAAGAAAGTAAACTGGAGTTTCTGGAAAAAAAGAGAAGGGAAAAACAGCACGTTTATAGAATGGCTGGATGCATTAATATTTGCAGTAATTGCTGTTACACTGATAAATATTTTTCTTTTTCAGAATTATAAAATTCCCACGGGATCAATGGAGAAATCATTACTTGTAGGTGATCACCTGTATGTAAGTAAAGTTGCTTACGGTCCGAAAATACCCAATACACCACTGGCTTTTCCCTTTTCTCAAAATACACTGCCGCTTGCTTCGAAGACCAAATCTTACCTTAACTGGATAAAACTGCCATATAAAAGGTTAAAAGGATTCGGCAAAATAAAAAGAAACGATCCCGTGGTATTCAATTTTCCTGAAGGCGATACGGTAGCAATTCAGCAAAGGAACACAAGTTACTATCTTCTTATATTGCAGGAGGCTGAAAGGTTAAGGCAAATGGACATGTTTTACAAACAGAGTACGGCTGACAGGAATTTTTATTACAGCAAAGCACGAAAGAATATCATTGAAAATATGGATATCGTTGTACATCCTGTTGACAGAAGAGATAATTATATTAAAAGATGTGTTGCTGTTCCCGGCGATATCCTGAAAATAATAAATGGCAAAGTATATATTAATGATGAACCACAGTTAAATTTTCCGGGCATCCAGTATCATTATGAAATTATCACAAACGGCTCCGCCCTGAACAGAAGAAAGCTTGAAAAGCTGGGTATATCAAGAGCAGATATTAAAAAAATAATTCAAAAAGAAAACGCATGGGAAATTCCACTTACTGCCGAAAACCTGAAGAAAATCAGGAACTTCAGAAATGTGATCTCTGTCGAAGACATAATTATGCCGGCAGGTTATTATGATTTCTCGGTTTTTCCGCATGACGGCCTATATGCATGGAATCTTGACAATTTCGGTCCCTTATATGTACCTGGAAAAGGAGTCACTATAAAGATCGATACCTTTAACCTTCCTCTGTACAGGCGTATAATCGGTTATTACGAGAATAATGACCTCAGGGTTGAAAGCGGTAAAATATTTATAAACGGTGTTGAAACTAATGAATATACATTTAAGATGAACTATTACTGGATGATGGGAGATAACCGGCATAGCAGTCTTGATTCACGTTTCTGGGGTTTTGTCCCTGAGGATCATATTGTTGGAAAACCAATATTTATCTGGCTGTCGATTGATAAGGATAAAAATTTCCTGAGAAAGATAAGATTGAGAAGGATGTTTAAAGCGATTCATTAAAATTAATTTTACAGGAATTGAACAGAGAGAATAATTACAATACAGATGAGTTAAAAGACCTGCTGGATAACCCTCCAAAGAATATTGTAATTTTAACCCATGTAAATCCGGATGGAGATGCAATGGGTTCTTCACTGGCATTATACAACCTTTTGAAGAACGCAGGTCACAATTTGAGTGTCGTCACTCCTAATGCCTATCCACAGTTTCTGCAATGGCTGCCTGGTAACAACAGCGTTTTGGTAAATGCAGAAAACGAAAAGGCCGTTACAAAAAAAATTGCAGAAGCACAGATCATTTTTAGTATCGATTTTAATGATTTGGGGAGGATCAAAAAATTAGGCAGCCTTGTTATGAATTCAAAGGCTTATAAAGTAGTCATTGACCATCATCCCTCTCCTGCCCTCTTTGCTGAATGCATAATTACCGACATAAGCGTAAGCTCCAGTGCTGAATTGATCTACAGGTTTATTCAGGAAATCAACTTTCAGAAATTTATTAATAAAGATATTGCTGCCTGCATTTTTACCGGAATAATGTCTGATACGGGTTGCTTTAGCTATAATTCTTCAAATAAGGATACATACCTGACTGTTGCAGAATTACTGGATTACGGATTTAACAAGGACGAGATCTATTATAAGCTTTATGATAACTTTTCTCCTGAAAGAATGCGCCTGCTTGGCTATTCACTGGATGAGAAAATGGAGGTATTTCCCACATACAGAACTGCATTTATAAGTCTGGGAAAAGATGAATTGAAAAAATATAATTTCCAGCCGGGTGATTCGGAGAGCTTTGTAAATTATCCTTTATCAATTAGAAATATACGGTTTTCCGCATTATTCATTGAAAAAAAGGACCATGTCAAAGCTTCATTTCGTTCAAAAGGCAATTTTGCTGTAAATGAATTTTCAAAAAAACATTTTCATGGAGGCGGACACTTAAATGCTGCAGGCGGGGAATCCTATTTAACAATGGAACAGACTTTACAAATATTCAGAGACTTGCTGCCAAAATATAAGGAAGAACTGTTAAAAAATGAAATCTGATATCAAAATAATATTTTTGTTGTTTTTTATATTTTCCTGCAAACAGGAATCTAAAAACCTGAAAGAAGACTATTTTAAAGAAACAAGAAAAGCGCTTATCGGGGTTAATAAAATTCTTGTTAAAAAGGACTCTGAAAAAATTGCCGGATATATCAAAAGAAGAAACTGGGACATGACCGAAACGCAGACAGGCCTGTGGTATATGATTTATGAAGAAGGTGCAGGGGAAAAGACAAAGGAAGGTCGGTATGCCACAATAAATTTCAATGTCTCATTGCTTGACGGAACAGAGTGTTACAGTTCAGACAGCCTTGGGCCTAAACGATTCGAGATTGGCCGGGGGGGGATAGAATCCGGCCTTGAAGAAGGTATATTATTAATGAGGGTCGGTGATAAAGCAAGGTTCATCCTGCCTCCCCATCTGGCGCACGGATTGATTGGAGATGAAAATAAAATTCCGGCAAGAGCAATAATTGTATATGATGTGGAACTACTGACTCTGGAACATTACTAAAATCAAAAAACCAGCTTTATGAAATTACGACCGGTCATTTTTAGCTTAATGTTGTTACTGCTCAACTTATGTAATAACGAACCGGAATATCCGGGTTTTAAGCGTGCCAAACACGGTATTCATTATAAGTTGCACACAATTGGAGAAGACACCAGGAAGCCAAAGATAGGAGATTTCGTAACTGTTGACCTGGTTTATATGACTCCCGGTGATTCCGTATTTTTTACAGGCAGAAGAAAATTTCAAATTACACGCGCGGATTTTAAAGGTGCAATAGATGAGTGCTTCATGATGCTTACAGAAAAAGAAAGTGCTACATTTATTATTTCTGCGTCTGACTTTTTTAAAAAAACCCTTCAGACAAATCTGCCCAAATTCTTCAATGAATACAGTAAAATGAAAGTTACTATTGAAATTATTGAAATTCAAACTGAAAAAGCATACAGGAAAGAAAAAGAAGCTTTCCTGCACTGGATTAAGGATTTTGGTGATTATGAAAAAATAATACTTAAGCAATTTCTTGAAGAAAAAGAACTACCTGAAAAACCAATGTCTTCAGGAATGTTTTTTATCAATATGCGTAAAGGCGAAGGGAAAAAAATAGAAAAAGGCGATACTATTACTATTAACTATGAAGGAAAATTCCTGAACGGCAAATTCTTTGATTCAACAGTAAAACGGAGTCAGCCGTTTCAGTTTGTATATGGCACAGAATGGCAGGTTGTAAAAGGACTCGAGGAAGCGCTGGGCATGATGTATGAAGGTGAAAAATCATTGATCATATTGCCTTCGGAACTGGCCTTTGGCAATAAAGGCTCATCAACAGGCATCATACCTCCGTTTACATCATTAATTTTTGAAGTTGAAATTTTAAAAGTAAATTAGCTGAAATTTTATGCAACCTTTTTCGTTTGTAATCATCAAGTAATAATATTACTATTAAATAAAATTTAAAATGAGAAAAAAAGGCTATATATCAATGATCATTTTTGCAATAATCAGCAGCTTTCTGACAACCGGTTGTTTTAAAGACGAATCGGAAGATGCAAAAAATGAAGAAAAAGCCAGCAGGGACGCTTATATCCAATCTCTTGAAAATGATGGCTATACAGTAATTGGAGAGGATGGCATTTATTATGTAGTAGTAGTTGAAGGTACAGGAGTCAAACCCACCGAGAATAATTATGTAATTATTGACTTCACGGGCACCAAAACAGATAATACTATAATAGAAACAACTGATGCCAGCCTTGCTGATGACTGGTATTATTCCCAGTATTATGATCATTATGTCTACGGACCGAAAAAAATATTTCTTGGTTACAGTATCGAAGGATTTGTTATAGGTTTGAAAAAGATGCAGGAAGGGGGCAGGTCAATCATTATTATTCCTTCTAACCTGGGGTTCTGGAGAAACGATTATATAACCGTAGTTTACGATACCAAACTGCTGAAGGTGATTGATAATCCTTTGACATATGATTCGCTGCAGGTATTGTCATATGTTAATAACAGGATGAATAATCCGGTATTTTATAATGATATATACTACGATGAACAGCAAGGATTAATGCCTGCTTATGAAGACAGCATGTCAATAGAACCGAATGATTCGGTGTATGTGCGCTTCAGCAGTTATTATGTTTTGGAAGATACAACAATATTATTTGAGTCAAATGCAGATAATAATGAACCGCTGAAATTTAAATATTCTGCAACAGCCATTGCCCCTGCAAGTTATTTACCTTTCACCGAAGGTTTCCTTTCTGCTATGGATACAATGAGTGTGGGAACAGTGGCAAAAATACTGGTGCCTTACGAATATGGTTATAAAGAAGCAGGTTACAGGGACCCCGACTATGATTATATTATCGTGCCTGAATTTACATCCCTTATTTATGATATAGAAATTGAGAATGTTATAAAGCCTTAACCTGATTATTTTTTAAACTGTCAGACATCAGATTCAATTCTTTTTTATAATAAACACGGTAGGTTGTTTGTTTAAATCCGGTTTTTGTTTCTTCCAGTTCTCAGCCGTCAGTGTTCTTATCTTTTCATCTGCCAGTGTTATATTGGTAGCAACACAAATAAATGTTTCCGGGCTGCAGGAATAAATAATATCCCTGAAAATCTGATTATTGCGGTAAGGTGTTTCGATGAATACCTGCGACTGGTTTTCCTGGTATGATCTTTTCTCAAGCTGCCTTATCTTCTTAATCCTCTCCGGCCTTCGTATAGGTAAATAACCGGCGAATGAGAAATTCTGGCCGTTAAGTCCGGAAGCCATTAATGCCAGAATTATGGAAGACGGGCCTACAAGTGGTATCACCTGAATATTTCTTAAATGTGCTATTCTTACTACTTCAGCCCCGGGGTCAGCAATACAGGGAACACCTGCATCGGATAGTATCCCGATATCTGATTCTGAAATCGGTTCAAGGTACCCTGATATCTCCTCAGCTTTGGTATTAATATTTAATGTGAAGAATACCAGATCATCAACCGGGGTTTTTATACCGGCACTTATAAGAAATCTCCTTGCAGTCCTGACGTTTTCAACAATGAAATATTTGATCGTATTAATAATATCGATTATGCCCTCCGGTATGCCATTTTTTACTGAATCAGCGCCCAGTGCCGAAGGTATCAGATATAACTTACCTTTCATTTTTTATTTATTTGAACAATAAAACTCATGTAAAACTAAACTTATTATCATTAATCCAAACTAATTCAAATCTGAAGTTTGTTAACTTTTTATTATTATTGCATAAATTAATTGCCTGTAAATTTAAAAAACATTATAATCCATGACAAACTTCTACATAATTGTTGTTACTATTTTGTTTGCTCTTGCAATTTCTGACCTGATCGTTGGCGTCAGTAACGACGCGGTAAATTTCCTTAATTCAGCTATTGGTTCGAAAGCTGCTCCGTTTAGGGTTATTATGGCAATTGCAGCATTGGGTATCCTGATAGGGGCAACTTTTTCGAGTGGTATGATGGAAGTTGCGAGGAAAGGAATTTTTCACCCCGGGCAATTTTATTTTAATGAAATAATGATCATTTTTCTTGCTGTGATGATCACTGATATTATTCTTCTTGATTTTTATAACACTTTTGCGCTGCCGACATCTACAACTGTTTCTATTGTTTTCGAGTTGCTGGGTGCGGCAGTTGCCATATCGCTGATAAAAATTCATAATTCTCCGGAAGGCATTATTGATATGGGAAATTATATCAATTCGGGCAGGGCTTTATTAATCATTTCAGGGATATTGTTATCAGTTATCGTTGCATTCAGCCTGGGGGCAATTATTCAATATATTACCAGGCTTATTTTTTCATTTAATTATCTGAAAACGCTGAAATATTTTGGTTCATTGTGGGGAGGATTTGCCATTACAGCAATCACTTACTTTATACTGATAAAAGGAGCAAAAGGCTCTTCATTTATCACTCCCGGGATGCTGGAATGGATAGGAGAAAATACTTATCTTATTCTTGTAGTTAGTTTCGCCGGATGGACGGTTTTATTGCAATTGCTGATATGGGTATTCAGGCTTAATATTCTGAAAATGATCGTCCTGGTGGGTACTTTTGCTTTGGCAATGGCATTTGCCGGAAATGACCTTGTTAACTTTATCGGGGTGCCACTAGCAGGTTTTGAATCCTTTAAAAGCTTTACATCCCAGGAAATGCTCGGGCCGGATTCATTTCTTATGAATGCCCTTCAGGGTAAAGTGCAGACTCCAACAATGTTCCTTCTCATTGCCGGCCTGATAATGGTCATTACTCTCTGGATTTCCAAAAAAGCTAAATCAGTAGTTAAAACGTCATTACGCCTTAGTGACCAGGATCAGGTGTTTGAAAGATTTGAATCATCTGTTCTGGCTCGCATGATTGTCAGGCAAGCAGTGCTGGCGGGAAATTTCCTGAAGATGTTCGTGCCAAAATCAATTAGTAAAGCAGTAGACAAAAGATTCAATGACAAGTACTTCAGAAAAACTGTTAAAAAGGACAGGAATGTTTCTTTTGACCTGATAAGAGCATCAGTGAATCTGGTTGTGGCCAGCATAATCATATCGTTTGCCACATCCTTAAAGCTCCCACTGTCAACAACATATGTGACATTTATGGTAGCAATGGGGACATCCCTGGCAGACAGGGCATGGAATAGGGAAAGTGCTGTTTACAGAATTACCGGGGTGCTCACAGTTATCGGCGGGTGGTTCTTTACTGCCTTGAGTGCATTTACAGTAGCATTCCTCATAGCATTATTTATTCACTGGGCACACCTGGCAGCTATCATTATCCTCATTGTTATAGTAATATTCTTTGTTTACAGGACACATATCATACATGGGAAAAGAGTGAAAAAAGAACAAAAGGATGAAGCAGTGCTAACCGATGGTTTAATAATTGACGGGAAAACAGTATATGACAGGTGTAACTCAAATATCAAATCTGCTTTACCTGCTGTATCTGACATATATAAAATTATAGTGAACGGACTGGCAGGCGAAAAGCGGAAAAAACTTAAGAAATCACTTAAAGATGCTGCCAGACTGGATAAAGAAATTAAATCTTTGAGGAGAAATATCCGGGTAACAATAAAAAAACTTGAAGAAGCGGAATCCTTTGAAAGCGGGTATCATTATTTGCAGGTGCTGGATTATCTGAGAGATATCACAAAATGTGTTGCGTCAATGTGCGTGCCGGTATTTGAGCATGTTGATAATAATCATACCCCCTTAAAGAACTACCAGATAAAAGACTTATCAAGCTTTCAAAAAAAGGTAAATAGTTTCTTTGATAATGTAACCAAAATAATATCCGGCAATTCATTTGAAAAGGTGAATAAGGAAATCTCCGTATCAAAGGATCTTATAAGCACAATCACAAAGCTGCGCAAAAGTCAGATAAAGCTTATGAAAAGCGATGATGTCAATACGCGTATAAGCATATTATACCTTGACTTGCTTGCAGAAAGCAAGAACCTTATATTTTATACGGTAAATTTACTGAAAGCTGCACGGGACTTTAATGAATATAACAGGTTAAATACTGCAATAAAATCAAAACTGCCATAAATTAAATTGGTATAATATTTGTATTATGCCGGTATTAAAAATGCTATATAATCTGTTCATGGCCCAAAAAATGTATATTAGCATTTATTAGAAATAAATGGCTCAATGAAAATGAAATTACAGCTACATGCAATATTTCTTTTAATTATATACTCATTTAACAGCTTTGCACAGGATTCGATTAATAATGCATCCCTTATTGATACATCTTTCTACGTCCCGGGGGCTATCGGCTATAATCTTATTCTGGCAACTGAAAATGGCTACCCGCAGGAAGTGATCCGCCTTTTAAATAAGGGTGCCGACATTAACACTACAACCTGGGATGGTGTAACTCCACTTATGTATGCAATCCAGAACCAGGATTCCTTTATTACGAAAATACTGGTACTTAACGGAGCTGATATTGATAAAAAGCCCGATTCGGGAATACCGGCATTAATTAGTTCAGTAATAAATAATAATTTATTCATAGCTGAATATCTTATAAGAAACGGCGCCGATATTAACATTACAGACAGCCGTGGCAATACGCCCTTAATGTATGCCTCGGCCTACGGGCATTATTTGATACTTGACATGCTGCTATATTATGAAGCAGATGCAGAATACAAAAATAATGAAGGTTCAAATGCTATTATGATTGCCTCGTATTATGGCGATTATGATATGGCACTCCGGTTAATAGAAGCAGGTGTTGATGTAAACTCAACAGATAATGCCGGATTATCGGCAATACATTATGCAGTGCAGAATGCTCATCATGAACTTACCGAATTACTGATCAATAATGGAGCTGACATAAATGCACCGACACTCTCAGGTTATTCACCCGTGGCTGTAGCTGTTGAATTTGAGCACTTTGAGCTGGTTAAACTGTTAACAGAAAAAGGTGCCGATATTAATAAAAAAATATCATCATCTGAAAATCCTGTTTCACTGGCGTGTAATTATAAAAATAAAGATATCAGGGATTATTTAATACAAAACAAGGGCAGAAGGAATATGCTGCCATGCTTCAACCAGTACACCATCGGCCTGAACTTAAACTGGAATTTCGATGATCTCCATACCGGCATAAATTTCGGCGTGCGTGATAAAAAATATAACATTGCCTTAACTTCCGGTTTTTCCATTCGGCCATTTGTCATGAGAATCCTTGAAAAAGAATCAGAAACATTATCTTATCAGTATTGGGAAAGAAGAATGGCTATTTTTCTGGTTGCAGATAAAAAATTCAGCATAATAAAATATAAAGACAGCAGGAATATTGGTATTTCCGTTGGAGCTAAAGAATTATATACTTTCGGAAGCTACAGGGGATCATCATCAAAACCTGACAACAGCTTTATATTTGCCCCGGGAGCAGGAATTTTCTGGGAAGACAACGTTTTTACAATAAATATTAATTACGGGTATTCTGACTTCAATCTCTATAAGGTTAACCCGAACAGGCTTGATTTATCATTGCATATCAGGATCAACAGAAGCAGGAATAACTATTTCCCAATAGAAATAAATGAATTTTAAAAAACAATGATGAGCAGAATTATTATATTATTATTACTCATACCACTGATATATTCATGCGAGGAGAAAATTTTTACCGAAGGAATAAATTGCGAAGAGTGCTACCGGGAAAAGCCGGATAGTGCGGATCTGATAATAGAGCTCACTATGAATGACAATTATAATATTATCCCTCTGATTGTTTACAAAGGCGAGGTGGAAGATAATGACATAGAATATATTGATACTGCCTATGGAAGCCCGTATTACCTTTACGTACCGGTAAATAAAAGATACTCGGTGGCAGCAGAATATAATTCCGGCAGTACAAAGATTGTTGCTATAGATGGTACGGATTTAAAAATTAAACATGTAAGAGCTGCCTGTGATCAGAGATGCTGGATTATTGAAGGACAAGATATGAATGTGAGGCTTAAATATTAGAAATTCATCAGTGTACCAGGCTTATCTGAATAGCTGAATTACCCGGCTTATTATCTCTGAAGCGCACCAGAATATCATAAAAGCCTGTTTTGTTGCACAGGAAACTGAATGCATCATAGTATTTTTCACCCAGGATATTGGTTACAACAAGCCTGTCAGCATCCAGCAGTTCGAATATTGCCTCTCCTGCATAGCCATCCAAATGATTTGTGATCTTAAATTTATATGCAGAACCTTTGTTAAATTTCAGGGTCATGAAATATTCATTCTCGTAGTCTATATCACTCACCTCATCCAGCCTGAATTCTATCATTTTAATAAATATCTCCTGCTGGGCTTTTATATAAAAACAGTTCAGAAAAATGAAAGCAATTATTAGTGTCAATAATTTAGGCCTTTTCATTTTTATTTTATTTATTGCAAAATAATTATTGAACAAATGCTATAAAAAACATTTTAGTCCTGCTTCATTTCCAACCATTCAAAATCCTGATCCAGTAATATTAGTTTTGCATGTTCAGAAACCCTTTTTAATTCTACTTTCGATAATTCAATGATCCGTCCCTTGATTTTTGATTCATATGCGCTTTCGGTTAGTCCCGGACATTTGGTTTTCCCATTTCTTAAATAAAACAAAGCTTTTACCTGTCTTTTTTCATCTGTACTGTATAGTGCATCTATCAGTGCATTCAGCCTCTTCCAGCTACCTGCCTCTTTTTCCCACCACTTCGTTACCTTTTCATGACTTAATTTCAATATTATTGCACGTTTTTCATCAACCCTGCAGCTTTCAAATTTCTTTCTGTTAACTGAATTATTATAATATTCCGGAAAATTAAACTTAAGATAATTAATAAGCCGGCTTTCCTGGATATGAACACCGCTGAAACCAAAATTTTGAAATGTCAACTCTTCGAGCAGCCATCCTGCGCGAATTGAAATTTTATCTATATCATAATCAATTATCAGCCCGTATCCGAAAAACTTTTCAGCTCCGGGATAAATAAGATCCCCGGTATTCTTAAGTTTTATAATTGCATTGTCATCCAGTAATCCTATTAATTTCGGAATTGATTTACTATCAAGATTTTCCAGACTGTTTTTAGCCGTCAATACTGTATTCCAGTCATTTGACTGAAAATTATTAATAAGTTCATCAATACCCTGATTGAAACTGAAATGAAAATAGAGACATGCCAAAATGATTAGTAGTATTTTCTTTTTCATGAATATCACTGATTTTCAAAATGAATAATATAAGAATTATATAAAGTTACAATAATTTTCATTTTCACAAGTCCCTGTTATTACAAAATTAATATGCAATAATACCGGAATAACCGCCTTTAAAGCGATCCGGGAAATAATTACAGTATGTAAATAAATAACTAATATTTATATGATTTAAAATTATTGAATAAGCAGTTCAATAGCATTTAATGCATAATTACTAAGATTTATAACTTCGCTGTATATATCGGAATAAATTATGCCAACAGCACACTTGTACTTACCCTTACTAAGACTTTTAAAATGTTCTTCCTGCATGGTTTTTTCAATATCCTGAAGCTCTCTCCTGAGTGTTATGTAATTCAAAGATGATTTCGGGGTTTCTTCCTTTTTCAATCCTTCATTCATTTCCTCCAGTATCCTGTCAGTAAGTAAAAACAGCTTGTTCATATTCTTTTCCATATCTTTTGTAAATGTTACTTTACGGGAATTCATCCTTTCAATAGTATCAGCCAGCTTATTACACGAATCACCCATGCTTTCAATATCACTTATAAGATTGAGCATAATTGTTATTTTTTCAGAACCGTATGCACTTACTGACTCTTCTGCTATCCTTGTTAAATATGATGCTATTTCAACTTCCATCCTGTCTGATATATCTTCATATTTCCTGATCTTCCCAATACACTTATTATATTTCTTGCCTGAATGTGTTATGTATGATTCTTTGGCCAGCTCAAACATTTTTGTTGTACGTTGTGCATAAAGTGCAATTTCCTTTCTTGCCTGCAAGATTGACAGCTCACCCGTTGAAAGTAGCCCCGTATTAATATACTTAAGGCTGAATTCTTCATCTTCATCACGATCAGGTACCATTATCTTTGAAATCTTTACAATAAACGGAGTAAACCAAATCAAAATCAATGTATTAAATATGTTAAAAACAGAATGAAAAACCGATAACGCAACAGGCAAAGCCTGAGCAGCCTGACTGGCTGTCTGGGTAGAAGAAGCATAGGGAGAATTTAATCCTATCTCAATGATTACCCAGTTAATGAATTTAAGAAAAGGATTGAATATTATTAAAATAAGTATCACTCCAACTATATTAAAAACAAAGTGTGCCCTTGCTGCGCGCTTACCGGAAGTATTTGCAACAAGTGCTGCTAAATTGGCTGTAATAGTAGTCCCGATATTTTGTCCCAGCACCATTGCAGCTGCCATGTTAAATGAGATCCATCCATTGTAACACATAACCAGTGTTAATGCCATACTCGCACTTGATGACTGAATAATCATTGTTAACGCGGCACCAATGAACAAGAAAATAAATATTGACAATGTGCCGGGCCTTGAGTACTTTGACAGAAATTCCAGCAAACCGGGATTATTATTTATATCAGGTGTAAATACCTTTAAATAATGTAAGCCCAGAAATATCAGTGAGAACCCTATAATCAATTCACCCCAGGAACTTTTTCTTTTGTCTTTTGAGAATAATATCGGCAGACCCACTCCTATTAATATGAAAGTAAAAGAAAATATATCAACATTAAACCCGAATATGGAAATAAGCCATGCAGTTATTGTTGTTCCTATGTTCGCTCCCATTATCACGCCAATGGATTCTGTCAGCGTCAACAATCCTGCATTAACAAAACTAACTACCATGACTGTTGTTGCAGATGAAGACTGTATTATAGACGTAATAACAAATCCTGTGAAAACACCCATGAACTTGTTCGAGGTCATTGCAGAAAGTATGTTCCTCATCTTTGCCCCGGCAACTTTCTGTAGCGATTCACTCATAAGTTTCATGCCAAAAAGAAACAGTCCCAGGGCACCAAGCAGCCTTAATAAATCAAATATCCCGTAATTCATAATAACATCTTATATATGTTTTAAATCTATAAAAAATATTTCTCATATTATAAATTATAAAAAATATTATCAACAACCAGTTCATCTGGTATGTCTTTATTGTTGCAATATTCAATTTTTAAACAGGTCT
>CAZBUF010000527.1:0-5999 GCA_964495025.1 uncultured Bacteroidales bacterium
GTAAATAATTATGAATTATATTGGGAGTAAGTGGTACTTAGTTGTTTATAAATGAGTAGATTTGCGAAAAATAAAGGTTTTTTAAAACAAACAATACAAGATATATGAAAACTTTTAACAGCGACATATCCAACAGTGAATTCCCGATCTCTAACAGAGTTTCGGGTAAAATGGTAAGGCAGCCAATTTTGAATTTAATTCAAAAGGACCACCCGCTATTCACGGCTGATAAATTTTTATCTATAAGTGAATTAAACTATTATAGAGAAAAATATATAGAGAACTTTCTTACTGATCAAATTGGTGATCTGACAGAACTGGAAAAGACAGTTTTAGTTGCTTTGAAAGACAATACGACTTTAACGGACAAAATAGATGTTGAAGACAAAGAAACAATGACCTACGGACAAAAAATCGCCGATAAGGTTGCTACTTTTGGGGGTAGCTGGACATTCATTATTTCATTTGGACTGTTTCTTTTAATTTGGATTTCCATAAATATTTTTTGGCTTGCAAACCAGGCTTTTGATCCATACCCATTTATACTTTTGAATTTAATTTTGTCAAGTCTCGCAGCCATACAAGCACCTGTTATTATGATGAGTCAAAACCGGCAGGAAGAAAAAGACAGGGAACGAGGTAAAAAGGACTATATGGTAAACCTCAAATCCGAACTTGAAATCAGAATGTTACATGAAAAAATTGACCATTTAATTATAAACCAACAACAGGATGCTTTGGAGATGCATAAAGTGCAAATAGAGATGATGAATGATATACTTAAACAAACAGAAAAATAATGGTTGTCAACAAAATGACTTAAGCAGAATGATTCTTTGTAAAAACTCTTAAGCAATGATAGAGATAGGAAAATATAATGAATTGATAATTTTAAGGCAAACAAGTGTCGGATTATATTTGGGAGATGAATCTGGTGAAGAAGTATTGCTTCCTAATAAATATTGTCCCGGAAATTTTAATCTGAAGGATAAAATAAAGGTTTTCGTTTACCGCGATCATGAGGAAAGGAAAGTTGCTACAAATATAATCCCGAAGATATTTTTAAACGAATTTGCTTTATTGCAGGTAGCAGCTTTGACTGACGTTGGCGCTTTTATGGATTGGGGGATGGAAAAAGAGCTTATAGTTCCTTTTAAAGAACAAAGACAAAAGATGGAAGAGGGAAGGTGGTATATCGTTTATCTGGATATTGATAAAAAAACAGACAGACTTTACGCCAGTAATAAGATAGAAAAATTTATGCAGAATGAAGTTTTATCTTTGAAGAAAGGTGATGAGGTTGAGTTGCTGGTGTTACAAAAAACAGATATTGGCTTTTCAGTTGCAGTAAACCACAAGCACAAAGGTTTAATTTTTAAAAACGAAATATTTAAAGAACTCAACATTGGAGATAAATTGAAAGGTTTTGTAAAAAAAATTCGTGAAGATAATAAGATTGATATTTCGGTTCAACCAATTGGTTACAATAATTTTAATGATCCTAACACTGAGTTAATTTACCGTGCATTAGTAGAAAACAAGGGATTTTTGGCAATTACAGATAAAAGCTCTCCCGATGAAATTTATCTGCAGTTTGGAATTAGTAAAAAAGCATTTAAAAAATCAATAGGTGCTTTATACAAACATCGAAAAATAACATTTCATCCCGGGGGGATTAAATTGATTTCGTAAACGAACCATACCACTGTAATAACACGAAAAGAAATTTAGAATGGAAAGCGCTTTTTTTAACAATGTAAACATTTAACCATTCAGACATTTAACAGTTCAATCTTTTTGTGTTTATAATCCTGTTGAAAAGCTTTGAAAATTACTTAATTTTATTTCTGCCTTAAGTTGTTCTTTTTACTTAATTTTAGTCCTCGCTTTTGATAGAAAATTTACTATGATCCAACTGCTTTCAATAGAAAACTATGCAATAATTGATAGCCTGGAGATTAATTTTAAGAAGGGATTATCAATAATTACAGGTGAAACAGGTGCAGGAAAATCCATTCTTCTGGGAGCATTGTCATTAATTCTTGGTAAACGGGCAGATTCGTCAGTTCTCCGGGATAAGAGCAGGAAATGCATTGTTGAGGGGACATTTGATATAAGAGATTACAGCTTTAAGAATTTCCTTGCTGAGAACGACATTGATTATGAAGATCTCACTATTCTAAGAAGGGAGATAAGCCCGAACGGAAAATCCAGGTCCTTCATCAATGACTCCCCGGTTAACCTTAATATCCTGAAAGAACTGGGACTAAGGTTCATTGATATACATTCCCAGCATGAGAATCTTAATCTTGGTAACAGCCAGTTTCAGCTAAAAGTAATTGACAGCTACTCAAAATCCGGGGAATTGCTCAAACAATACCAGGAAAAATTTATCCTTTACAGGAACCTCAGCAAAGAGTATATGGATCTGCTGGAAAGATCGCAGCAGTCGCAGGCTGATGCTGACTATTTCAATTTCCAGCACGACCAGCTTAATGCTGCCAAACTGGTTGAGAACGAGCAGGAGGAGCTGGAGCTGGAGCTTGAGAAACTTAAGCATGCTGAAGAGATAAAAACCAGCCTGAATAATTCAGCTTATCTGCTGGATGGCGATGAAAAGACTATACTTAGCGGTCTTAAAGAGATAAATTCATTGATCGGCAAAATAGTACAATACTTCCCCGATATTACTGACCTGGGCAAAAGAATTGAAAGTTCATATATTGAACTCAAAGATGTTGCCGGTGAGCTCGAACTGCTGGCAGAAAAGGTTGATCTGGACCCCAAAAAGCTGGAATATATTAATGAAAGGCTGGACCTGTTATATTCCCTGCAGCAGAAACATAAGGTCATCTCCGTAAAAGACCTTATAGATATAAGGGAATCTTTACTGCAAAAGATAAATGAAGTATCATCCTATGAAACCAGGCTGGAAGAACTGAAGAAAAAAGCAGATGATTGCGGCAGGCAGCTGGATGAACTTGCCGGCAGGCTCTCAAAACAGCGGCAGGGCTCTGCAGCGGATATTGAACAGGAAATAACAGGGTTGCTCGTTGATCTGGGTATCCCAAACGGTAAATTTGAAATAAGGCATGAGGTAACAGGTGATTATACATTAAATGGCAGGGACAATATTGAATTTCTTTTTACAGCAAATAAAAATATTCCGCTTCAGGAAATATCCAGGATTGCTTCAGGGGGTGAATTATCAAGGCTGATGCTAAGCATTAAATCGCTGTTATCAGGCACATCAGGGATGCCGACCATTATTTTTGATGAAATTGACACAGGGGTTTCAGGAGAAATTGCAGATAAAGTTGGAAACATCATTGAAAAAATGTCGGGAGGCATGCAGATAATCAATATAACCCACCTTCCACAGGTAGCCAGCAAGGGTGATTATCATTACCTTGTTTATAAGTCGGATGAAGGAAAAACGACAACTGCACATATTAAACTGTTAAATAATGACGAGAGGCATATTGAGATTGCCAGAATGCTGAGCGGAGAGGAACTTACTGAAGCGGCAATGAAAAATGCCAGGGAGCTGTTAAAGAATTGATACTTAAAAAAAAAGTATTAAAAACCCTTCAGATCCATCATAACTGTCGGTATCAACAGCAGAAATCCCAGTATTATTAAGATCAGCATGAACGGAGCTATCCATTTTACCCATTTTTCATACGGAATCCTTGCCACACCCAATATAGCTATAAGTACGCCTGATGTCGGTGTAATCATATTTGTAAATCCGTCACCAAACTGATAGGCCATTACTGTGGCCTGTCTTGAAATATTGATAAGGTCGGAAAACGGTGCCATAATAGGCATGGTAATTGCCGCTTTGGCAGATCCTGAAGGTACGACAATATTTAATAAGGTCTGTATAACATACATAGCCCCTACAGATGCTATCCTGCCAAAATTCCGCATCGAGCCTGATAAATAATATAATATTGTATCAATAACCTGTCCGTTCTCAAGGATCACAATTATCCCACCTGCCAGTCCCACAACAAGAGCTGCCGGCAAAATGTCTTTCACTCCTTCCAGGAAAAGTCCCACGATCCTGTTCGGCGAATTGCCCATTGCTATACCTGACAAAAGACCCATAGCAAAGAAAAGAGTGGCTATCTCCATGATATACCAGCTATATCCCATCACACCCACAATTAAAAATATTATTGTAAAAGTCAGTAATAACAAAAGAAAGAAGTGCACTGATTTTCTTAGCGTTAAAATCCCTGCTACGGCAAAAACTACTGCGGAAAAAGGAATTATAGCTATTTTAATGGTGTTCGCCGAACTTCCTATGGTTATTGAAGAAAGAGGAAAAAAGACTGAAAAAATAATCAAAGATGCCAGGATCAGTATATATACTACCCATGCTGAAACCGGTGTAAAATATTTGATTGCACTCATATTTGTCTTTCCCTTCTCCCTCCAGTATTCATCATCCTTATATACAGGTGACTTACCCGGAACTTTCCTGATCCTTACCGCATAATTCAATATAAATATTATTCCAACCGTATTAATTATGATCCAGCAAAATATCCGGTATCCTATACCTGAAAACAATGGTAACTCAGCTATTCCCTGTGCAATACCTATGGTGAAAGGATTTAAAACCGCTCCCGCGAAACCCAGCCCCGCACCTATAAATACAATTGAAACACCTGTTATTGAATCGTAACCCATTGAGATGGCAAGCGGTATTATTATTATTATGAAAGCTATGGTCTCCTCACTCATTCCGAAAACAGCGCCAAACACACTAAATATAAGCATTATGAATACTAGTATGATGTTGTTCACTCCCAGGAATTTCAAGACTTTATAATGTTCTGTCTTTTTTATAAATCTTAAAAATGAAATTATCCCTACATTTATAGCTTTGCTGCTGTTCATTATCCAGAAAGCCCCCCCTATCATCAGTATGAAAACAATTATGCCGGATTGCTTTTTAAATCCATTATAGAGTGCCGCAAAAACCTGCCATGTCTGTTTTACATTTTCAGTATACTGAAATTCCATCACCTTCTTCCCTACACCATTTTCAACAACTATCCTTTCGTGGTATTCACCACCCGGAATAATCCATGTCAGTATAGCTGCAATGATTATTATATAAAAAATAATAACATAGGTGTGGGGAACTTTCTTTAACATACAGAACTTCATTAAAAATTCCTTCTAAAGTAGTAATTTTTCAAATTGTTTAATATTATTACAATTGTATTAAATACATCTGTAATTATATAATTCGTTATGCAAATCATTCAGATATGAACCGGATAATCGAATGTGTCCCGAATATAAGCGAGGGCAATGATCAAAAGATAATCGACTCTGTAGTAAATGAGATAATCTCTGTTAAAGGAGTCAGATTACTGCATACTGATATGAACAAATCAGCCAACAGGACTGTAATAACATTTGCAGGTAAACCTGATAAAGTAACAAAAGCAGCATACAGACTAATAAAAAAAGCTGCCGGCTTAATTGATATGAGAATACACGAAGGTGTACATCCAAGAATTGGTGCTGTTGATGTATGTCCGCTGGTACCGTTAAGAAATATTACAATTGATGATACTGCAGTTCACGCAAGAAATCTGGCAAAACAGGTTGGCACGGAACTGAAAATACCTGTCTATTGCTATGAATATGCAGCTTTTTCAGAGAAAAGGAAAAACCTTGCCGATATCCGTTCCGGCCAGTATGAGGGATTAAAGAAGAAGTTAGGGTTAGCGGAATGGCAGCCTGACTACGGCCCGGCCTTGTTCATCCCTGAAACAGGCGCTATTTGTATAGGGGCGAGATATATTCTTGTCGCTTATAATATAAATCTAAATACAGATTCCCATAAAATTGCCGAAAAGATAGCAGCTGAGATACGAACCTCGCCTGGTTCAGTAAAAGCAATAGGCTGGTTTATTAAAGAATTTGGATGCGCCCAGGTTTCTACAAATATAACTGATGTGGGAAAAACCCCA
>CAZBUF010000528.1:0-18439 GCA_964495025.1 uncultured Bacteroidales bacterium
ATGATTCATAGCAAAGAAAAGGATGGTAACGAAATTATGGAGTTCTGTAGACAATACAATCAGTTCGAAAAGCGTGTGCCGCTGGTAGCTGTGCCTTCCAGTTATAATCATATGTATGAAAAACAGTTAATGGATGCAGGAGTTAATATTGTGATTTATGCTAATCATTTATTGCGCAGTGCTTACCCTGCAATGGTTAATATGGCCAAATCTATTTTAGCCCACGAACGATCGTATGAGGCTAATGATAAATGCATGTCAATAAAAGAAATTTTAAACCTAATACCAGGCACAAAATGATTAAGCCAGCGTTTTTTTATGATCGTTTAACGCAACATCAGGTTGAATTTTTTACAGGTGTTCCTGATTCTTTATTAAAAGATATTTGCGCTTACATAACCGATAATACACCAGTAAAAAATCATATTATTTCCGTCAATGAAGGTAATGCCATTGCTATAGCTGCAGGATATCATATGGCAACACGGAAAATCCCCTTAGTATATATGCAAAATTCAGGTATAGGAAATGCTGTGAATCCCTTGCTATCGCTGGTTGATGAAAAAGTATACAGCATTCCTATGCTTATAATGATTGGCTGGCGTGGCCAACCTGGTGTAAAAGACGAACCCCAACATATAAAACAAGGTGAAGTGACACTTGATTTACTTGATGCTATGAAAATTCCTTACACTATATTAAGTAAGGATAAAATGGAGGTTGAACAACAAATTCAAAATGCTATTACCCGGGTTAAACAAAACAATGCGCCTTATGCTATTTTGGTGAAAAAAGGAACATTTGAGAAATATTCTATTAAGGAAAAGATAAAATTTTCTTATGAAATGTGCCGTGAAGATGCTGTTAAACAAATTGTAAATCAACTAAGCGGCGACGAAGTTATTATATCTACAACGGGAAAAACATCGCGTGAGTTATTTGAATATAGAACTGAGTTAAACCATCCTCATCATGCCGATTTTCTTACAGTGGGTTCTATGGGACATGCCAGTCAGATAGCATTGGGAATTGCCCTGCAAAAACCAAATAAAAAAATAATTTGCCTTGATGGTGATGGAGCCTTACTTATGCACATGGGAGGTTTATCTATTGTAGGAAGCATGATGCCTAAAAATTTCATTCATATTGTAGTAAATAATGGAGCTCATGAATCTGTTGGCGGACAACCAACAGTGGGATTTAATATTGATATGCCTAATTTGGCACTGGCTAATAATTATAAAATGGCATTATCGGTAGAAACTGTTGAAGAATTGAATAATGCTTTAAAAAGTATTTCAGCAGATACTTGTCCTGCATTAATTGAAGTAAAGGTGAGAGTAGGATCTCGTAATGATTTGGGGCGTCCGACTGTTAACCCTGTAGAAAATAAAATGGCATTTATGAAAAATCTGGAATAATTATGGAACAACAGGTTTTTCGCATAAACGACTTAGAAAAATTAAAAAATATAGTTAGAAAAACTAATGCTCAAAATATTTTTCTAGTAAGGGGGAAAAAATCATATATTTCTTCAGGTGCAGAAGTTTTCATTAAGCAATTGCTCGATATAGAAGAACAACTTACAACATTTGATGATTTTGATCCCAATCCACAATTAAACGATCTGAAAAAGGGAATTGCCTTATTTAAGCAAGGAACATTTGATTTAATTATTGCCATTGGAGGTGGAAGTGCGATTGATATGGCTAAATTGATAAGTATTTTTGTTCATCAAAAAGAAAGTTTTGAGGATTTGGTTACGGGTAAAAGCCAATTTAAGGAAGTAAAAACACTCGTATTAGCTATTCCTACAACTGCCGGTACAGGAGCCGAGGCAACACAGTTTGCTGTACTATATATTAATAAAGTAAAGTACTCTGTTGAGCATACCTTAATGATGCCTAAATATGTGTATTTATCTTCAGTATTTTCAAGGTCGGCTAAGCCATACCTCACTGCTTGCACTGGTCTTGATGCTTTTAGTCAAGCTGTGGAATCGATATGGAGTATACATTCGAATGCCAAATCAGAATCATTCGCCCTTCAAACAGTTCAGCTAGTATGGAATAACTTACTAAGAGCCGTTTTAGGTAATGATAAAATGCCCAGAGAAAAAATGCAAGAAGCAGCCTATTTAGCTGGCAAGGCCATCAATATTACTAAAACCACAGCCCCACATGCACTGTCGTATGCTTTTACCGGGTATTATGACATTCCGCATGGGCATGCTGTAGCTTTAAGTTTACCTTTTTTTCTGAAATATAATTATGGAGTAACTCCTCATGATTGTAACGATACCCGAGGACCTAATGCAGTAAAGGAAAGAATTGGTCGCCTTTTATCTGAACTCAATTTGTCTATAGATGAGGCCCCTGAAGCTTTTAAAAACTTCTTTAATACAATAGAAATCAATATCAATATAAGCACTTTGATTAATGAATTTAATCCCTCGTTAATTACCCAAAATGTAAACCTGCAGCGGCTAAGTAATAATCCACGAAAAATAACTTCTAAAGTAATTACCACCTTTTTAAAAGGGGATTGAATACACAATAATCAAAGCTTACTTATTGTGAATAAAGTAAGATTTTCAACTATTTAGAATATATTTTACAATTCATAACAATTTGTTTTTATTTCATTTTTATTATTTTTGCCCCTTATAAAAATTCAACTATTATTTTAGATGAACCTCATACCCTTATATATTGACCCGGCCTCATCCAGTGCTTTGTTCTATATAATTATAGCATTAGCTGTCACTATCGTTTTTTCTTTAAGGGGTTTCTTCTATAAAGTAAAAAACATGATAGTGGGTAAGGGATTTGTTGCAAGCAAAGATTTTGAGGGTACTGATATTATATTTTATTCCGAAGGAAAACAATATTGGCCTGTCTTTTCCCCTATTATAAAAGCTTTGGAAAGAAAACAGGTTTCTTGTGCTTATGTATCTTCAGATAAAAATGACCCCGGCTTATCACATCAGTCAAATTATTATGCTTGTAAGTATATAGGTAACCTTGCCATGACATCTGTTTACCTGAATAAGCTAAAAGCAAAATTTGTAGGCATGACCGCTCCGCAATTAGATGTAATGATGATTCGTCGCTCAAAGCAAGTTCAACATTATGCCCATATAGTACATGCACCCATTGATGTGTTTACTTATCGTAAGTTTGCTTTTGATTATTATGATTCCGTTTTTTGTTCAGGCCCGCACCAAATTGAAGGTATAAGGAAGTTAGAAGCTAAACGAGGAACTCCGGAAAAAATACTACTGGAGACCGGTTTGACGTATTACGATGCAATGCTAGAAGAAATTAATGAACTTCCAAAACCAGAAAAGAAAAAAAAGATTGTATTGGTAGCTCCTACCTGGAAAGAGTATTCGATTATCAATCGATTGGGAATACCGTTTTTTGAAAAATTGTTGCTTAATAGTTCGTACGATGTTATTCTTAGGCCACATCCACAAAGCTATGTTAGTTTTCCTGAGATTATGGAAACGATAGAAGGACAATTTAAGGAAGAGCCCCGATTAATTATAGACAGAAAACCCTTGGCTACAGAAAGTATGATGAATGCCGATTTAATGATTAGTGACTTGTCAGGCGTATTTTGGGATTTTGCATTTTTGTATGCCAAACCAGTGCTTTTGCTTAAGACCGAGTTTGACAGCATTGAAGGATTTGAAGGTAGTGAGTTGGATCATGAAATGTGGGAAATGCGAGAACGTTACCGACTAGGCAAGGTATTCGATGAAAACGATGTGGAGCATATTAGTGAGATAGTAAACAACTTATTGCAGAATCCGCCCAATATGCAATTAGAAGAGCTCAAAAACGAGTCGGTTTTTAACTTTGGAAAAACCGGTGAGACAGCAGCTAATCAGATAATTGAAATACTTGATTCCTTAGAACAAAAGAACCAAAGCCCATAACAATTAATATATATATGAATATTTTCAATCATATTTTAGATCCTTTTATTTATTTGATTGAACAAATCTTTTTATTTGCTCATTATTTAACTGATAATTACGGAGTATCAATTACTTTATTAAGTTTAATCATTTCTCTGCTATTGTTGCCTGTTTTTATTTTAATAGAAAGGGTAAAAAAGAAAGATGATGCGGTAAAACAAAAGATGAAACCACTGGCAGATGAAGTAAAACGATGTTACAAAGGACAGGAACGATATTATTACTTACGCACTTTAAACAGACAACATAATTACCGTCCAATACGGGCATTAATACCAACCTTAAGTTTATTGATGCAAATTCCGTTTTTTATTGCCGCTTATCAGTTTTTAGAGCATTTCGAACCTCTTAAAGGTATTAGCTTCTTATTTATTAAAGATCTTGCTGCTCCTGATGCCCTGTTCGGTTCTGTAAATATATTACCCATAGCAATGACAATAGTGAACCTTGTTACAGCCTATTTTTATACACGAAACGGTAACACTTCCGAACGTATACAAATACTGGTTGTTGCCGGAATATTTCTGGTTTTGTTGTTTAAATTACCGTCTGGTTTAGTTCTTTACTGGACCATGAACAATGTATTTAGCTTTTTTAGGTTATTTGTTACTAATCCTGAAGTATTTAAAAAACAAATAAAGGCAAAAAAGAATAAAACTTATTCATTAGCAGCTGTAAAGCCACGTTTTATTTCAATGTTACCTAAGCTTAAAGGTACATTTGTTTTATTTACCATAATTATACTTCTGGGACAGTTTAACTGGGCGTTTCAGCATAGTTTTCATCAAATATTTTTACGAATTATAGCCGCTGTGGGAGCAAGCTTTTTAGTTACTTTTCTATTTACCGGTCTGTCATTAATGCATAATGTTGGTGATACTATAAAAAACAAAGGGTTAAAAGACTGTTTTGTAAAGTACGCACCCACATTTAAGCCTATGTTTATTATAATTGCGTCTATTTTAGTAATATCTCAGTTACTCCGGGCATTTCAGTATAATTTTAATGATATTGGGCTGCGTTTAATAGTGGCTTTAGCAGGTAGTGCATTATTAACACTGCTGATAGCAATGCTAATATTACATTATGAAGGACACCTAATCCTGAAAACTACAAAATTTCATTTCAAACTAACTCATTTTGAGCTAAGGTATACAATAGCATTAAGCTTGTTATTTGCAGTTGCTACCTATTCTCAAATTAACTGGGCTCTACTTAATTCTAGTTTTAAAACTATTGTGCCTCGTTTATCAGTAGTTTTTATTGTAAGTTGGATTATTATACTGCTTATTGCAAATATGATTCACACCTTAAAAAATAATGTCAAACCAAATTTCAGGGAAATTAAAAGTTATTTCGTCTCCATACAAAAAAAGCTCATAATTACATTTCTTATAATTTTCTTATTTACTATTGTATCCCAGGTGAATTGGGCGCTTCATAATAATTTTGACAGTATTGCATGGCGTGTGATTATTGCATGTGGAATGAGCGTTGTAATAACTTTTATTGTTGGATTGGTAAAGTGGTTCTTTATAATGTTAAATTGGTTTTTTAGTTGGTTAAAGGAAAAACCACAAATATTCTTTTCTTTACTTTTTTTAGGTCTATATTTTCATTTAGCATCACTATACTACTATACAGGATATAATATTCAATTAAGCTGTCTCGCCAATCTTTTAATAATATCTGCACTGATACTTGGTCTTATTAACTTCAAAAGAAAAAAAAGAAAGTTGAAAACCTGGATTTGGTATTTGGTTTTCATGCTAGCAATTCTTGTATTTATTGTTCAGTTATTCAATTTATGGGCTTTATTAAATAATAAAGAAATAGTGTTGGACATATTTCATATTATGAACTCATATAGTAATAATCCTTTAGTTCACTTTACAAATTACGGAATACTTTTTGCAATAATTTTATCATTTTTTTATTACAGCAAACTGCCTGGAAAAGAAAAAAGCGCCTCAAAGAATAATTGGGGTATTTACATATTAGCAACATTTTATTTGGTTGGCTTTATCTTTTTATGGAATCCATTGGCAATTTATTCTTCTTATCCTGATAATTTTGAATTTCCGGCAATTGAAATAGTAAAACACAATTTTAGCTTGTTTGCTATTGTAATAGGTGGATTATTGCTTTTTTACACCTTATTGCCTAAAAAATATAAATCAATTTGGTTATTTTTTGTTTTAACTCTCACATGTATTGGATTTATACAAAACACGTTATTCCCAATAAACATGGGCACATTGCAAGAAAGTAAATTTATTAAACAGGATAATTTGGCACAACCTGTTTTTATTTATTTTTTAGAGGCTTTTTCATTTTTAGGAGTTGTTTTTTTTCTTAAATGGATTTTTAAAAAGGAATTTTTCAAACATGTTAGTCTGGGATTACTATTACTTAATTTAGTTTTAATATCACAAAGCATTATTGCATCGGTTAGTACAGGTTCGTTTATGCATAAACCAAAAGTTTTAACTGATTTTTCAAACACTATATCATTTTCAAAAAATAAAGAAAATGTTGTATTTCTTATAACCGATATGTTTCATGGATGGTATATGGATCGCATTTTAAATGAATATCCGAAATTAAAAGATGCGTTTGAAGGGTTTGTATGGTATCCAAATACCATATCGGTATCTTACACTACAGCTGGTTCATTACCGGCATTATTAGGAGGATATGATAAAACAATTGATAAATTAAACCAGGATGAGAATCGTGTTTTTGAAGATAAAATTACTGATATTTCTATTGATTTTTACAACAAAATAAAATCAAAAAACTACCGGTTCACTTCTACCAGAATATGCTATTCAAAAATAGACAAAAACTTATTTGATACCTACATTCCATTCTGGGATGACAGTTGGGATCAATGGAACAGTGAACTCAATATCGGTAAATCAAAAGAAGTTAGCTATACCCTTTTATGGGAAAATGCAGCCTTCTATACTTCCCCTCTTTTTTTAAAACCCAAAATTTATAATAATGGCAATTGGTTACATGGCAAAATAACTCTAAATACAAACACTAATGCAACAAAGCCGTACAATTTTTTACGTTTACTTCCCTTAATATCACATACCAATAGCGATGAACCGAATTTTATATTTCTCCACTCAATGGCATCGCATCATCCATGGGATATAATAGATGAGCGCGGTGTGTTACATAATTACGATACTCCCTATAAAAATAATGAGTGGGTTATAAAAACTTTAGCCAAATGGATAAATTGGATGAAAGACAATGATGTGTACGATAATACCAAAATAATATTACTCTCTGACCATGGCCCGCATTGGCATAAAAATTATAGCCGCGAGGCAGCAGGGAATATGCCTGTTAATCATAGCTCATCTATAAATATTAAAGAAAGAAATTATATGGGTATGTTTCCTTTATTACTAACTAAAGATTTTAACCAAAATGGTGAGCTTAAAAAAGACAGTAGTTTTATGAGCAATGTTGATGCTTACTACTTCGCATTTAATGAAAATAATCCGATAAAAATGACTCCCTCCAAACAACGAGAACTACCATTTTCTATTATTTACTGGGAAAGAAAATTATGGTTAAAAAACATTGTAAAAATTACTTCAATGGGCACGGTTAAAGCCAATGTATTTGATTTAAATAATTGGACAATAATAGAATAAGTAGATAATAACCGGTATTTAGTAACATATGAACCTTGCTTTTCACAAAAGGAAAGCTCGAGAAGCGGGACCAAATTGCGTTTCACGCATTATTCTGTGCCATTTCTTTTAGACCGGGAGTCTCGCCTTAGGCGGGACGAAGGGATAAAAGTCCTTTTTGACGATTTACATTTGAGAATAATAAAGTTCGAACCACTAAGATTAATGAGGCGGTTTCTCTTATTACTAATATTAACAGATATTACAGAAGACAGGAAAAAGAACAATCTGGATTAAAATCCAGGTTGTCAACATTTGTGATCCCGAGAGGACTCGAACCCCCACCATGAGAACCGGAATCTCACGTTCTATCCTGTTAAACTACGGGACCAGGTAAAGAATAATATTGCAAAGTTACCTTTTTATTTGTGATTTGGGATTTGGCATTTGAAATTTATTTGTCATTTGTCTTTTGGGATTTGTTATTTCAAAAAAGGAGCTGTTCCTTTTTTTATATGAGATTGCTTCGTCGTTCCTCCTCGCAAGGACGAAAAAAGAGGAGGGCGCTGTCCCCCTGATTAAAGAAAGGCTATCCCTTTTTAAGGGAGCTGTCCCTTTTTAAGGGAGTTGTCCCTTTTTTATTTATGGGAGTTATCCCCCCTGATTATGGGATTTGAAATTTATAAATTTCATTCGTTTGAGATTTTGTATTTGGCGCTTGTTATTTATTTGGGATTTGAATTATGTTATTTGTTATTTATAATTTTTTACATTTGTTGCTTATTATAAAATAACGTCTTAATGGATTACAATTTCAGGGATATCGAGAAGAAATGGCAGAAGTTCTGGGAAGAGAAAAAGACTTTCAAAGTTGAGATCGACCACTCCAAACCTAAATATTTCGTGCTTGACATGTTCCCCTACCCTTCGGGAAGCGGCCTGCATGTGGGGCATCCCGAAGGATACACAGCTACAGATATCGTCAGCCGCTACAAAAGGATGAAGGGTTTTAACGTTCTTCACCCTATGGGATGGGACAGCTTCGGACTTCCCGCAGAGAACTATGCAGTTAAAACAGGAACACATCCGCATGACATCACCGAAAAAAACATACAGGTATTTAAGAAACAGCTTAAATCACTCGGCTTCGATTACGACTGGGACCGTGAAATAGCAACAAGCCACGTTGATTACTACAAATGGACACAGTGGATATTCACAAAATTATACAACAAGGGACTGGCATACGAAGATGAGATATCCGTAAACTGGTGCCCCGAACTGAAAATCGTGATGGCAAATGAGGAGATTGTTGACGGAAAATCAGAATTGGGCGGACACGCGGTGGTCCGTAAGCCTATGAAGCAGTGGATGCTGAAAATCACCGAATATGCCGAGCGCCTGCTGGCTGACCTGGAAGACGTTGAATGGCCCGAGAACATCAAGGAGATGCAGAAGAACTGGATCGGCAAATCGGAAGGGGCATCTGTCATCTTTAAAATCGATGACCATGACGAGTCCATAGAGGTATTCACAACAAGACCCGACACATTGTTCGGCGCAACTTATATGGTACTTGCTCCCGAACATAAGCTGGTTAAAGAAATTACTACTACCGAATACAGGCTGGCAGTAGATAAATACCTTGAAAATGCTGCCCGGAAATCCGACCTTGAAAGGACCGATCTTAGCAAAGACAAGACCGGCGTATTTACCGGCACTTATGCCATAAATCCTGTGAATAACACCAAAATACCTGTATGGGTGGCGGACTATGTGCTGATATCCTACGGCACAGGGGCAATCATGGCTGTGCCCGGTCACGACCAGCGCGACTGGGAGTTTGCAAGACAATACGGCCTGGAGATCATTGAGGTTTTAAAAGGCGGGGACATGACACAGGAGGCATTCGAAGGAGACGGCATACATGTTAACTCCGGATTTATTGACGGCCTGAACAAGACTGACGCCATAAACACGATGAACGACTGGCTGGAGAAAAATAACCTTGGCAAAAAAGAAACTAACTATAAGCTGCGTGACTGGATATTCTCACGCCAGCGATACTGGGGAGAGCCGTTTCCCGTGCTGAAATATGACGATGGCACAGTAAGATGCCTTGATGAGGATGAATTGCCCGTGACATTGCCCGTCGTTGACAAATACGAACCTTCAGGAACAGGTGAATCCCCCCTGGCCAATATCCATTCATGGCTGTATATCACTGACCCTAAAACAGGCAAAAAGGCAACAAGAGAAACAAACACCATGCCCCAGTGGGCAGGAAGCTGCTGGTACTACCTGCGCTTCTGCGACCCGCGTAACGACAAGGAGCCATGGTCAAAAGAAGCCGAGAAATACTGGCTGCCCGTGGACCTGTATATCGGGGGCGTTGAACATGCGGTGCTGCACCTTCTGTATGCACGGTTCTGGCATAAGGTGTTGTATGACCTCGGGTATGTTTCTACGAAAGAACCGTTTAAAAAATTAATAAACCAGGGGCTTATCCTCGGCGAGGATGGTGAGAAAATGAGTAAATCCAGGGGCAACGTTATCAATCCTGACAGCGTGGTGGAAAATTACGGAGCTGACAGCCTGCGCCTGTACGAGATGTTCATGGGTCCGCTGGATAAGGTCAAGCCATGGGCAGAAAAAGGCGTAAAGGGAGTATTTAACTTCCTTTCCAGGGTTTATAAATTCTTTGCCGACATGGATAATATTCATGATGGCGAAGAAGATGCCGAAACACTGAAATTATTGCACCGGTCAATAAAGAAGGTAGGGCAGGATATTGAAAATCTGCATTTTAACACCGCCATTTCACAAATGATGGTATTCACAAACAACTGTATGAAAAACGGAAAGGTCAGCAAATCAACTGCCTCAACATTTATTAAGATACTTGCACCATTTGCCCCTCACTTATGTGAGGAAATATGGGAAAAATACGGCAACAGCGAAAGCATAAGCAAAGCAAGCTTCCCTGAATATGATGAAAATTACCTTGTTGAGGAAGTATTTGAATATCCCGTATCATTTAACGGGAAATTAAGATTCAAAGTGGAACTGCCTTTGGATATGGAGAATGGAGAAATAGAAAAGGCCATCCTCGAACATAATAACTCTCATAAATGGCTCGAAGGTAAGCAGGTGAAAAAAGTAATTATCGTACAGAAAAAAATAATAAATGTAGTTGTTGCATAATGATAAGAAAAAGAATTATATCTGTAGTTATATCCCTGGTGATTGTCGTTCTTATACTTCTCACTTATCTCTACTTCACATTAATAAATAAAACACAAAACGAACTTGTGATATCCGCTCCTTACGATTCCGCCGTAGTAGCCGAACCCGTAGAAACATGTTACGGCATACCTGTTGATTCGTTCTATATTGAATATGGCACAGTTAAAAAAGACCAGAACTTATCCCATATCCTCGCACATTATAATCTTCCTGAGGGCAGCTTCGCTCAAATCCTTACCAGATCGAAAGATGTTTTTGATCTCAGAAAGATCAGGTATGGCAACAGGTACACTGTTTTCCTGTCAGTTGACACACTGTATGAAGTAAAGTATTTTGTCTATGAACATACACCTGTTCAATATATCCTTTTCGATCTCAGGGACAGTGTAAGGGTTGAGCTATGTATGAAGGAAGTAACGGCTGTGAACAAATTATGTTCAGGCACTATCGAATCATCTTTATGGAACGCAATTAATGATAAGAACCTTAATCCTGAACTGACCTTTAAACTGTCCGAGATATTTGCCTGGACCATTGATTTCTTTGGACTGGAAGTTGGTGACAGCTTTAATGTTGCATATGAGGAGTTATATGTTGACACCCTGGCATTCGGACTGGGAGATATTCATTCGGCATATTTCAGGCATGCCGGCAGGGAATTTTATGCTATCCCCTTCATGCAGGACAGCACATTAAGCTTTTATGATCTTGATGGAAACAGTCTGCGCAAAGCATTTTTAAAAGCCCCTTTAAGATTCTCAAGGATAAGCTCAAAATATTCTCACAGCAGGCTGCATCCTATACTTAAGATATACAGGCCACATCATGGTGTTGATTATGCTGCACCGATTGGAACCCCTGTGCATGCCATAGGAGACGGCAAAGTTATCAAAACATCATACACCAGCGGAGCAGGGCGCATGGTGAAGATCAGACATAACAGCATATATTCGACCTCGTACATGCACCTTAGCAGATTTGAAAAAGGGATAAAGGGAGGGGCATTTGTAAAACAGGGTGATGTTATAGGCTACGTCGGCAGCTCGGGATTATCCACAGGCCCGCACCTCGACTTCAGGTTTTACAGGAACGGGCAGCCTGTTGATCCGCTGAAAGTTGAAGCCCCTTCGGTAGAACCCATAAGGGAAGAAAACAAGGCATCCTTTGATTCCGTTAAGGTGATTGCAATACAAAAACTAAGGTCTTTATCCGGGATATAGGGCTTCAGTCCGCCGGCAGGTTTAGGATCCTTCCGAATCCATGATTACTTTTTCCACTACCTTCGGAAAATGCTTATACTCCAGCTCATGAACCTTCTTAGCCAATAATTCGGGAGTATCGGCCTTTTCAACTTTGCATCTTGCCTGAAATATCAGGTTACCTTCATCATAAACCTTATTAACAAAATGTATGCTTATTCCTGTTTCTTCTTCTTTATTTTCAATGACCGCCATGTGAACGTTCAGCCCATACATCCCTTTCCCCCCGTATTTTGGTAATAATGCCGGATGTATGTTAATTATCCTGTTTGTGAACTTATCAACAATATTTCCGGGAACCAGCCATAGAAAACCTGCAAGTACTATCCAGCTTATTTCATTCTCAACAAGGAAATTCAGAACTTTATCAGTCTCATAAAACTCCTGCCTGTTAAATACCCTGACCGGAATATTAAGTTGTTTTGCCCTTTGCAAAACATAGGCATCCTCTTTATTTGAAAGTATATAAGATATTTTTACTTTAGTATTTGACTTAAAATATTCACAGATATTCTGTGCATTTGTACCTGAGCCTGAGGCAAAAATTGCAATTTTATTCATTAATGGATTTTTTGCTAAAAATTTATTTATTAGTACATTATAAATGATGATAAAATAAGTTAAAAAAATTAATTTTGATGAATAAAAATAATTTTTTAGCTTGTTTTTTTTTAATTATTGCATTTCTTTGCATTTCTTTGCAAAATTATTGTCTAATGACTTATTATTAATTTAAATTTTAAACTATGTCTGATATTGCATCAAGAGTAAAAGCTATTATCGTCGACAAACTCGGAGTTGAAGAAAATGAAGTTACACCAAAGGCAAGTTTCACTAATGATTTGGGTGCTGACTCACTTGATACTGTGGAATTGATAATGGAATTTGAAAAGGAATTCAACATTGGTATTCCTGATGATCAAGCTGAAAACATTTCAACTGTTGGAGAAGCGATCAAATACATTGAAGATAACGTGAAGTAGGCGATGACCTATCACCTAAATCTTATTTTATGGAATTAAAACGAGTAGTTGTTACAGGGCTTGGTGCGCTTACACCAATTGGTAATAATGTTAAGGATTTATGGAATAACCTGATAAATGGAGTTAGCGGGTCTGAGATGATTACTCGTTTTAATACCGAAAAATTCAAAACAAAATTTGCCTGTGAGATAAAGAACTTAGATATCGCAGATTTTTTTGACCGCAAGGAGGTTCGTAAGCTTGATTTATTTGCACAGTTTGCTGTTATTTCATCGGATCAAGCAATAGCAGATGCCGGGATTGATGTGAAATCAGTAAGGCCTGAAAGGGCCGGAGTAATTTACGGCTCAGGTATCGGAGGTTTCGGCACATTTTACTCGGAAATTACCCAATATGCCAGCAGTGACGGAACACCAAGGTTCAGCCCCTTCTTTATTCCCAAGATCATATCCGATATTGCTGCTGGCCAGATATCCATACGTTATGGGTTCATGGGTCCAAACTATGCAACAGTAGCAGCTTGTGCAACTTCAACAAATGCTATTATTGATGCTTACAATCTGATCAGGCTTAACAAAGCGGATATTTTCGTTACCGGTGGCTCAGAAGCATCAATTACGGAAGCAGGTATCGGAGGGTTTAATTCATTGCAGGCGATGTCAACGAATAATGAAGAATATAAAACTGCTTCCCGGCCGTTTGATAAGACCAGGGATGGTTTTGTCATGGGTGAGGGAGCAGGATCATTAATTCTTGAAGAGCTTGAATATGCTAAAAAGCGTGGTGCCAGAATATATGCAGAACTCGTTGGCGGAGGCTTATCGGGCGATGCATATCATCTTACAGCTCCTCATCCTGAAGGCCTGGGTGCATATTACGTAATGAAGAGTACCCTTGAAGATGCCGAAATGAACCCTGAAGAAATTGATTATATTAATGTTCACGGTACGGCCACACCCCGCGGTGATATAGCTGAAGCTATTGCTATTAACAGGGTATTTAAAGATCATGCACACGAATTAAATATCAGTGCAACCAAATCGATGACAGGGCACTTGCTTGGTGCAGCCGGCGTAATTGAAGCTATTGCAGCGATACTGGCTACAGTAAATAATATAATTCCTCCGACAATTAACTTCACTACACCTGATCCTGAAATTGACAGTAAGCTGAATTTAACCGTTAATAAGGCACAGGAAAGAAAGGTGAATGCAGCTTTAAGTAATACTTTTGGCTTTGGAGGACATAATTCATCAGTAATATTCAAAAAATTTTCCGAATAATCTTGTTAAAATCTGTAAAGCAAAAACAACCGTTTCTCAAACCTGATAAAGACTTTCTAAAACATCTAAGAAAAATTACAGGCTTTAAACCCAGGGATTTAAAGCTTTATCAACTTGCCTGCATTCACAAGTCGTCATCATTTGAAATTTTTAAAGACCTGGAGATAAATAATGAGAGGCTGGAGTACCTGGGAGACGCTATTCTCGATGCTGTTGTCGGTGAATGCCTTTTTCAGAGATTTCCGGATAAAGATGTAGGATTCCTGACCCAGATGCGCTCAAAGATCGTTAACCGTGAAAATTTGAACAATATCGCCATTAAACTGGGTATTTCAAATATGATAATTTCAAAAATGTCAAATGATAACCACAGGTCTGTTTATGGAGATGCCCTGGAGGCTTTAATTGGTGCATTGTTTGTTGATAAAGGCTATAAAAAGACGAAAGAAATTATCCTTGAACGAATTATTCATAATCATATAAACCTTACCAAACTTCAGGAAACTGAGGTGGATTTTAAAAGCAGAATAATCGAATGGGGACAGAAAAATAGAAAAGCCGTAAACTTTGCCAATTTTGAAGAGCCTGATGAAACAAACAACACCTCCCATTTTATATCTCATCTGCTTATCGCTGATGAACTTATAGGCAGGGGCATAGGCAACTCAAAAAAAGAAGCTGAACAAAGTGCTGCCAAACAAGCCATTGAGTCTATTGGCATATAACATCATTTGTCAGCTTATATATTACCTGTTTTACGGTTCCTTACAACACCTGTTTACGATCATATTAACTTCAGTGAATAATAAAAATCTTTGAGAATTATCACTTAAATATATATTTTCGTAATTGCATATTAATTTCCCTGACAAAGACATTGAAGAAAAAAACACATAGATTATCCTTTAAATCCGAACATGACTATATCCTTATCGGGATATCATCTCATGAAAATGATTACAGGGTCTGCTGGGCCATAAATAATGACCTGGGGACAAATTTTGTAAAAACTGAAAACCTGAAGATCTTTAATCAGAAGCTCAGTGCCAGCCAGGAGTTTAGCCTGTACATCTATGAGAATGAAGATAGCCTTAACAGGTTTCATCTGGTAGCAAACCGGTGTGAAAACGGCTACTATATTCCTGAATTGAAGAATATCGATTTCTTTCTGCAGATCTTCGGCGATACCGCTGATGATTATATAAATGAACTGATTAAGAGAATAAAAGGTCTTGATATAATAACAGGCGTTTTTCTTATTGATCCTGAGATCCTTAGATCAAAAGACAGGCTGGAATGTTAAAAATTTAAGCCCCGGAAATTTCCGGGGCCCAAAATAATCAACCTTTAATTGTTACCTATGAAAAACACTTGAATTAATAATATCTGTTGCTACTTTTTGTATTTTTTGTCATGGCTAAAATACTACCTTATTTAGTTAACAAAATCCAACTTATGTTAAAGATTGTTAAAATGTTACAGAATACTTTTTCCGGGCTTATCTTTGTACTGTTATGAGCAGGAAGTGGATATGGATACTGTCATCTTTTATGGGCCTTGCTATGATAGGCCTTATATTTTTCCAGGTGTACTGGGTTAAAAATGCAGTAACTGTAAAAGAAAGACAGTTTGACCATCTTATTAATAAAGCACTTTTTGAAATAGCAAATAAGGTACAAAAGCAGGAAACGGTACATCATATTATTGATGAAATAAATCCTTTCTATTTTGATACAATATCCGGCTTTTATGATTCTGAATTTGAGTTTGAACATGACTTTTACTTTTATCAGAGTTCATCAGGAAAGAACTATAATGCAAATGTTTCTGTATTCAGCAGTGATACATTTATTATTTTAGATAACAAGAAGGACAGTACAATAGACGTAAAAGATGAAACCTCTGGCACTCCCGTTAAAAAATATCAGATGACCCCTAACCTGAAAAAGAGGATTGTTGACAGGGAAGTCTTTGTGAATAATGTTTTATCAAAAATGTTCAGGTTCAACCCTGATATTGAAGAACGTTTAAATCCAAAAAAGCTGGAGACAATAATAAAGCAGGTATTAAAAAGTAACGGCATTGACCTTGATTTTGAATATGTAGTTACCAAATGGAACACAATTCCGGCATTCATATCAGATGACTTTGCTTCAGATGCTGATGCCAGGCGCTACAAAGTCGAGCTTTTCCCGGATGATTTTTTCTCAAAATCAAATTTCCTGACAATATATTTTCCGTTAAGAAAGAACTTTATCTATAAATCATTGGGCTACATGGCCCTTTCCTCAGTAATACTAACACTTATCATAGTTATAAGCTTTTCATTTACAATTTATACTATTATTCGCCAGAAGAGGTTATCCGAAATAAGAAGTGACTTTGTTAACAATATGACGCACGAATTAAAAACGCCTATATCCACTATATCTCTTGCATCGCAGATGCTGAGCGATAAAAGCATCCCTGATAATTCGAAAAATATTGATAACCTCTCGTCTGTTATTGCTGATGAAAGCCGCAGACTGGGCTACCATGTCGAAAAAGTGTTACAGACAGCTATTTTCAATAAAGGCAAATTAGAGATTAAATTAAAGGAAGCTAATATCAATGATATAATTACCGGTGTTATCAATAATTTCTCGATACAGATAAAGAAAAAAAACGGTGTGATCATTCCTTCATTACATGCTGAAAATCCTTTTCTGTTTATCGATACCGTTCATATTACCAACGTATTGTCAAACTTAATAGATAATGCCATTAAATATTGCACTCAGGATCCTGAAATATATATAGAAACACAAAATATCAAGGGATACCTGATGATAGCCGTGCGCGACAATGGTATAGGCATAAGCAAGAAAGAACAGAAAAGAGTGTTTGAAAAGTTTTACCGGGTATCAACCGGAAATATTCACTCTGTAAAGGGCTTCGGACTGGGATTGAGTTATGTGAAAAAAGTTATTGAAGAGCACAGGGGTTATATCAGGCTTGAAAGTGAACCTTTCGCAGGTGCAGTTTTTAAGATTTTTTTACCGGTATAATAAAAAATGATAACCATGTATAAAATAAAATTATTGCTTGCCGAAGACGATGAGAACCTGGGATCATTGCTGAAAGAATACTTAATAGCAAAATCATATGACACTGACTGGTTCCCGGATGGAGAAAAAGCATATAAAAGCTTTGTGAAGAATCACTATGATCTATGCATCCTCGATATAATGATGCCCGTTAAGGATGGCTTTACACTTGCAAAAGATATAAGAATGACCAATAGTGATATGCCGATAATATTCCTCACGGCAAAATCATTGAAAGAAGATATAATTGAGGGTTTTATGGCAGGTGCCGATGATTATATCACCAAGCCATTCAGCATGGAAGAGCTGTTATTCAGGATTGAAGCGATCTTGCGAAGGACAAAAAAGGACGGCAAGAGCATCACACAGGCAGAATTTAAAATAGGTAAATATATCTTCGATGCGCATAAGCAAATTCTTAAGCTGGCTGATAAACAGCAAAATCTTACAACTAAAGAAGCAGACCTGCTTAAGTTATTATGCACAAATAAAAATATTGTGCTCGAAAGAAATTTTGCACTGAAAACCATCTGGATAGATGATAATTATTTCAATGCCAGGAGCATGGACGTTTACATTGCCAAACTAAGAAAATACCTCAAAGATGATCCTAAAGTCCAGATAATCAATGTACACGGCAAAGGATTCAAGCTTATCGACTGACCTTCCTACTGTCCGTCCCATCCTGCGATCCTCGCCAGTATCCACCACATGGCATAAGCTTTCCTGTTTGCAGTAATATGCTGAGAATTATGATCTCCAAAGACGGCATTCCCGCCGGGCGAAGATTTGTTTTCATAGTAATCCGTTCCCAGAACACCTGCATTTTGCCAGTCCTCGTAAAAATTACCACCATATGCGTTTGAGTTGCCGTTATCACCTGTATCTTCCCAGTAATTATCGGACATATCATGAGTATCAATACTGTAATAATCAAGGCA
>CAZBUF010000529.1:0-3216 GCA_964495025.1 uncultured Bacteroidales bacterium
TCGAAACATCAAACTGGCCGTCATTGATAAATATATTGTCAGGCGGGCCTCCTCTTAAATCAAAAACAAACTGAAAAGTACCTTTTATCCTGTCAGTGCTGTTTTCGGTAATATCTACCGATCCTTCACTGGCAACATAATAATTTGCCTGCCCGTCAATGGAATATAATCCCAGGCTCAGCCCCTTGTTTTTTACAAGATAATGCCCCAGTGTGTCAACGTTCAGAAGTTTGAATCTAAGGTATTGATTATCTTTCCATCCAACAACTGAAGTAATTGAGTCACTTACAATGCTGAATGCAAAATCAGATGCAATAAATGCATTGCCGTCAATATTAGCAGTCAGAGATGAGTTATAATCAACCGCTTCTTCATCTTTGTCGCAGCCTATGATCATCACGCCAAATAAAGCCAGTGCTGAAAGAAGGAAAATGATATTTCTTTTTTTCATGTTGATAAGATTTATATAAAATAGTACTTTGCGTATTTTTGACGCTAATATATACAAAATTATAATAAAAATAAAATATTGGATTTATCTTAATCAGTTTTTATTTTAAATTTAAGTCGTAAGCATCCATTATTTTATGAAAAATATCAGTATTCTCATATATTCCCCTGAATTTATCTGACCCGGGCCCAAAAGCAAATACCGGAACCATCACACCTGTATGGCTCTTTGTTGTATAACCGGCATCAACTATACCTTCTTCAATATTGCCTCCGTTTATACCCATACCACCGGTTTCATGATCAGCAGTGATAATAACAAGAGTATTTCCGTTTTTTTCTGCAAAATCCATTACTATGTCTATAGCGCGGTCAAAATCAAGTACTTCCTGGGTTATATAATCAGTATTATTTTCATGCCCGCCCCAGTCTATTTGTGAACCTTCGACCATCAGGAAAAATCCTTTTTCATTTTTTGAAAGAATGTTCAATGCTGTTTTCGTAGCATCAGGCAGCATATCTCCCCTGAGAATATTTCCTGCGCTGTCTCTGTAGTGCGCGCAATGCATATCCGCAGTTAATCCTGCGAGCTTGCCGGATTTTACTTTTTTGATATCTTCCATTTCAAAAAGCACCTGGTAGCCTTTTTCTTTCAGCTTTATTGTAAGATCAGCACTATCCTTTCTTTTTATGAAATTATCCCTTCCGCCTCCAATAAACACATCAATTTCTGTTTTCAGGAAGTCTTCTGCAATTTCTTCATACATATTCCTGTCCTTTTGATGAGCAATAAATGCAGCCGGCGTTGCGTGTGTTATTGAACTTGTTGCTACCAGTCCTGTTGCCAGGCCATTCTCTTCTGCGATTTCAAGTATTGTTTTTTCAGGTAACGAATCCATATTAACGCCAATTGCCAGATTATAGGTTTTTTGGCCGGTTGACATTGCAGTGCCGCTTGCCCCCGAGTCAGTTATATAGTCTGACGCAGAGTATGTTTTTGCAAAGCCGATGTTTTTACATTTTTCGAGGTTCAAATGGCCGTGATTGACAGTCATGGCAGCATAAATCTGGGATACACCCATACCGTCGCCAATCATTAGTATTATGTTTTTAACCTGATTTTCCTCTTCTTCCTGCCTGGAAAAGGTGCTGCATGTACCAAAAATCAGGAGAAAAGCCAGTAATACGTTAAGGGATAGATACTTTGTTTTCATTTTATATTAAATTAATGTGATTGTAGTCGGGATGGCGAGATTTGAACTCGCGGCCCCGCGCCCCCCAGACGCGTACTCTAACCAAGCTGAGCTACATCCCGGTAATAAATTTTATGTATAAAGTTAAATATTTTACTTCTTCCGGGGGATGATGATAATAATATTATATAATCATTCCTGCACAAACCGTCTCATTTGTCCCTTCATCCAACAAGACGAGGCTCCCGGTGATCCTGTTCTTTCTGTATGAATCATACAACAATGGCTGTGTTGTTCTTAGCGTTAACTGCCCGATCTCATTTAAGCCAATATTATCATCATCATATATTTTATCCAGTGTATTTATATTTATTTTATAATTCAGCTTTTTTATTATGCACCGCACATCTTTTGTTGTATGCTTTAATAAATACTTACCTCCAATGTTCATAGGCTTTTCATTCAGCCAGCAGATCATTATTGTCACATCCTGGCTTACCTGGGGCATGCTGCCATCCTTAACGATCATATCTCCGCGGCTGATATCAATATCATCTTCCAGCTGAATAGAAACCGACTGAGGCGGAAAAGCCAGATCCAGTGTTTCATTCATTGAATCTATTGATTTTATTTTCGAACTGAAGCCTGAAGGCAGCACCACTACTTCATCACCGGGCTTGAATACCCCTCCTGCAATTCTTCCTGCATATCCACGGTAATCATGGTATTCGTCCGACTGCGGGCGTATAACATACTGTACAGGAAACCGTGCATCAATAAAATTAAGATCATTTCTTATATGGAGATGTTCAAGCAGGTACATCAGCGTGGGGCCATCATACCAGTCCATGTTCACGGAACGGTCAACGACATTATCACCCTTCAGTGCACTTATGGGAACAAAACGGACATCCTTGATATCCAGCTTGTCAGAAAAACCGTTAAAATCTTTACGGATCCTTTCAAAGACGTCCTCGCTGAAATCAACAAGGTCCATCTTGTTTACACATACAATAATATGGGGGATCTGAAGCAGAGAGGCAATAAAGCAATGCCTTATCGTCTGCTCAGCAACACCATTTCTTGCGTCAATAAGGATTATTGCTGCATTGGCTGTAGATGCTCCGGTTACCATATTTCTTGTGTACTGAACATGCCCGGGTGTATCGGCAATAATAAATTTTCTCCTGGGAGTGGCAAAGTATCTGTATGCAACATCAATAGTAATGCCCTGTTCCCTTTCAGCCCTTAATCCGTCGGTTAACAATGCAAGGTTAACATGTGCTTCCCCTTTATTTATGCTTGCTCTTTCAATAGCTTCCATCTGGTCCTCGAATATTGCCTTGCTGTCATACAATAACCTGCCTATTAACGTACTCTTGCCGTCATCAACACTACCTGCAGTAGTAAACCGCAAAAGTTCCATGTTTAAATAACCTGCCTGGTAATCTTGCTTTTTAGTGGTCATTTGCTTTGGTGTTAATTATTGTCATTTGCTTCGCTGTCAATTATTGGTCATTTGCTTTGCTGTCAATTATTGGTCATTTGCTTTGCTGTCAATTATTGGTCATTT
>CAZBUF010000530.1:0-6485 GCA_964495025.1 uncultured Bacteroidales bacterium
AAAAAACTGGCAAAGGTGCTGGAGCAAAATCCTGATATTAATATAATGATCGAAGGCCATACTGATGATGTGCCTGTAATTTCAGGCTCGGCATTTAAAGATAACTGGGATTTAAGTGTACAGAGGGCAACCTCCATTGTAAGGATTTTGCTGGAAGGGTCAAAAATAAATCCCAGGCGTCTTATAGCTTCCGGCCGCGGAGAATTCATGCCTGTTGATCCCGGAAAAACCAAAGAAGCCCGGCAAAAAAACAGAAGGACTGAAATTATTCTCACACCAAAACTTGATGAGCTGTTTAAAATACTTGAAACAAACTAATACTCCTGAACACGTTTTCAGGTAAATTTTAACTGATTTTTAATTAAGTCTTATATATTTCCCGGACATACCCTGATTTTAGCAATTTGTTGTGAATATCATGTTTTTTGATGCCTTAAATTTTCTGTCAATTCTAACTTATAAAAAGACAGTCAATTTTATTAAACTAATATTTAGCTACTTCATTTCACTATTATTTAAAACCACGTTTATCCTCGGATATCCCTATAGTCTGACAATTGAGCCTACAACTTACTGTAATTTATCCTGTCCTGAATGCCCGAGCGGCCAGAAGACTCTTTCCAGGCCAGGAGGAAATATGAAATTAAGCCTTTACACAAAAATTATTAATGATTTATCATCCCACCTTTCATACTTAATGCTTTATTTTCAGGGAGAACCTTTTATACATCCATCACTTTTTGAAATGATTAAGTTCGCTCATCAAAAAGGGATCTACACTGTGATATCAACAAACGGCCACTTTTTAAACCCTGAAAATTCATTAAAGACAATTAATTCGGGTCTGAACAGACTAATTATTAGTGTTGACGGACTAACTCAGAATTCCTATAATATATACAGAAAAGGAGGTGACCTGAACAAAGTGACCGATGGCATTAACAGGCTAACGAGCCTGAAAAAGAAACATAAATCAAAAATTCCGTTTATCGTTGTACAGTCGCTGGTAATGCGACATAATCAGAGCCGGATCAATGAAATTAAAAATTACTTCATGAACCTGGGAGTAAATAAGGTAGTATTCAAATCTATCCTTGTTAATGATTATAAACATGGTAATCCGTTGATCCCCTCAATTGACAGGTATTCAAGATATAAATTAAGCAGCCGGGGAGATTATATTGTTAAAAATCCTTTGAAAAACAAGTGCTGGAGAATGTGGGGTTCATCTGTTATTACTCAGGATGGAACGGTGATACCATGTTGTTTTGATAAAGATGCTAAATATAGCTTCGGAAATTTGATAAAACTTGGTTTTAAAGCTGTGTGGAAAAATGATAAGTACAACAGATTCAGGGAAAGTGTCCTAAAATCCAGAAAGGATAATAAGATCTGCTGCAATTGTACAGAAGGTATAAATAGAGTATTATTTAAATAGTCATAATATCTGTTTCCCTTGAAGCAAGCATATCGTCCACCTTTTTTGTATAATCGTCAGTTATTTCCTGAACCTCAGCTTCGGCATCCTTAGCCAGGTCTTCGGCGAAGCCTTCCTTTTGCAGGTTTTTAAATTCATCTTTTGCTTCCCGTCTTGCGTTTCTTATACTAATTTTCGTATTCTCACCCAATAGTTTTATTTGTTTAACAATATCCCTTCTTCTTTCTTCTGTTAAAGGAGGGACAATGACCCTTATCATTTCACCATTATTTGCCGGGTTTAATCCAATATTGGCCTGCATAATAGCTTTCTGAATAGCTTCAATCATTGATTTATCCCATGGCTGGATAACTATGGTTTTTGCATCAGGCGTGCTGATATTTGATACCTGGGATAAGGGAGTTATTACACCATAGTAATCAACAGCAATTCCGTCCAGGAGAGACGGTGTTGCTTTCCCTGCCCTGATTCTCATTAATTCATCCTGCAGGTGATTTACCGCCTTTCCCATTTTTTCTTTTGCTTCGTCAATATAAAATTGTGCTTCTTCCATTTAAGAATTTTTTATGTTGAACTATAACAAATATAAAAAAATATATTGTACTAATTAAACACCGATGTCCAACTTTTACCAACCAGTAGCTAAAATATTAATCAATTCTTTATTAAAGTTCCTACTTTTTCACCTTTGATAGCTTTCAACAAATTTCCTTTTATATTTATATTAAATACTATTATTCTGATATTATTTTCCCTGCATAACGTTATAGCAGTGAGATCCATTATTTTCAGGCCTCTGTCATATGCTTCATCAAAAGAGATATTATCAAATCTGACTGCTGATCTGTCCTTCTCCGGATCAGCAGAATACACACCGTCAACTCTTGTTCCCTTTAATATTACTTCAGCTTCAATTTCAACGCCTCTCAATGCTGCGGCAGTATCAGTAGTAAAAAAAGGATTTCCCGTACCGAAGGTAAAAATTGCGACCTCCGTGTTCTCCAATGATTCAATAGCGCTCCTCTTGCTAAACCTTTCTCCCACGGGCTGCATATTTATTGCTGTGAAAAGCCTGGATTTTATTCCAATTTTTTCAAGTGCATTCTGAATTGCCAGTCCGTTTATAACTGTTGCCAGCATTCCCATGTAATCACCTTTTACACGGTCAAAGCCACTTTCAATGCCACTTAACCCCCTGAATATATTTCCTCCTCCAATAACGATTCCTGTTTGAACTCCTGATTTCACAATATCTTTAATCTGGCTGGCATAATCCGATAATTTTGCTTCATCAATGCCATAAGATTGTCCTCCCATAAGTGATTCGCCACTTAATTTAATTAAAACCCTTTTATACATTTTATTTTAATTTTGATTAGCCTGGCAATTATACTATATAAATATAAAATGAAAATATTTAATAATAAATATTTGATTTATTTTATAATAGTTTAACAGGAAAACCTTCCCGGTAATCATGGTTTTTTGACTTCTCTGGCAAGCGGTATGCGGGGATTAATCTTTCAGGCTGTATCTTTTGAAAGCTATTACTTTTAGTTCATTATCAACTTCCTGAAGATATTGTCTTATGGTCTTTTTTGAATCCTTAGTGAATTCCTGGTTCAGTAATGTGCTTTCTTTGAAGAACTTGTTCAATTTGCCTTCAGCTATTTTATCAAGTATATTTTCGGGCTTCCCTTCACGTCTTGCCTGTTCTCTTCCTATTTCTTTTTCTTTATCAATAACTTCCTGTGAAACATCTTCTTTATCAATTGCAACAGGATTCATAGCAGCAATCTGCATTGCAATATCTTTACCCGCCTGGCCCCCGGCCACCTTATTAAATCCGACAATTGTAGCCAGTTTATTTCCCGGGTGAATATAAGTATATACCTGAGGTGATTCTACTTTACTGTAATATGTCAGATTCAGCTTTTCCCCAATAATACCAATATACCCGATTATCTTATCAGCAATAGTATTCCCGTCAATTTCCAGCTTTAGAAGTTTCTCCAGATCATCCGGATTTTCCTGTATCGTCTTATCGAGAATTGATTCCGCAAATTTAATAAAATCCTCATTCTTAGCCACAAAGTCAGTTTCACAATTTAGCATTATCATGGCGCCAAGAGTTGCCCCTTTGTTTGTTTTTGCCAGGATAACACCTTCCCCGGCTTCCCTGTCGGCTCTTTTGTTAGCTATTGCCTGTCCTTTTTTTCTGATAATCTCTATTGCTTTGTCAAAATTACCATTTGCTTCCTGCAGGGCTTTTTTGCAATCCATCATTCCTGCCCCGGTAACTTTTCTTAGCTTGCTAACTTCTGCTGCTGTTATTTGTGACATAATTTTACAGTAATTTATTTCTTTATTTATCCTCTGATATTTTTTCTCGCCTCTGTCTTTTTTGCCGGAATTTTTTTACTTTCCTTTTTCATTGAAGGGATTATTTCTTCATCAATATCATTATCCAGATCAATATCATCGTCCTGTTCTTCCTGATCATCCTGTTCATCATAGGCCTCATCATCCATTTTTTCTCTTTCCGCACTTTTTTCTTTGATCGCGGCTTCTTTATCTCTTTCCATTTTTCTTTCCTCAAGACCCTCACGTATAGCATTACAAAGAATATCTACTATCAATGATATTGATTTCGATGCATCATCATTTGCGGGAATAGGAAAATCAACCTCGTTAGGATTCGAATTTGTATCTACTATGGCAAAAACGGGAATATTTAGTCTTTGTGCTTCATGAACAGCGATATATTCTTTCAATATATCAACAACGAATAATGCTGCCGGCAATCTTGTCAAATCTGTAATACTGCCAAGGTTCTTTTCCAGCTTCAGTCTCTGTCTGGTTATCTGAAGCCTTTCCCTCTTTGACATATTATTGAATGTTCCGTCAGTTGCCATTTTATCGATGGTTATCATTTTTTTCACTGCTTTCCTGATAGTAGGAAAGTTTGTTAACATTCCCCCCGGCCACCTTTCAGTAACATATGGCATATTAATTTGTTTTACTTTCTCAGCAACGAGATCTTTTGCCTGTTTCTTTGTAGCAACAAACAAAATTTTGCGGCCTGATTTCGCGATTTGTTTTAAGGCAGCACTCGCTTCTTCAATTTTAGCCAATGTTTTCTGTAGGTCAATAATATGTATGCCATTACGCTCCATGAAAATATAAGGAGCCATACTCGGGTTCCACTTTCTTTTCAGATGTCCAAAGTGAACACCTGCATCCAGTAATTCATTAATATTAGTTCTTGCCATTTTATTTTTGTTTACATTCTGTTTTTATCAACCGCCAAGTAGTCATAATAAAAAATATTTCTATGAGTCTTAACGATTTAGATACTAAACACCATTTCAAAATATTACCGTTTACTGAATTGAAACCTTTTTCTGGCTTTTGGCCTTCCGGGTTTCTTTCTTTCAACAACGCGGGGATCTCTGGTAAGTAATTTATTGGCTTTTATCTGCTCTTTATTCTCAGGATCGATTTTAACAAGAGCTCTTGCAATTGCCAGTCTCAGCGCTTCTGCCTGCCCTTTAATTCCTCCTCCTTTCAGATTAGCCACAATGTCATATTTGTTCAGTGAGTCAACAAGTGTAAGAGGTTGCTGAATAATATACTGAAATTGCTCAAGAGGAAAATACTCCTTAAGGTCCTTTTTATTAATATTAATAGCACCCTTACCTTCGCTCACATATATACGAGCTATTGCAGCTTTTCTTCTTCCAATAGCACTAATTACTTCCATAATTATTATTTAATTAAACTTAAATCTATTTCTTTGGCTTGCTGTCCCTGATGAGGATGTTCGGAGCCGGCATAAACATAAAGATTCCTGAAAAGTGCACTTCCCAGCTTATTCTTCGGAAGCATCCCCTTTACTGCCATTTCCACAATCCTGGCAGGATTCTTATTCAATAAATCTTCAGGTGAAGTAAATTTTTGCCCGCCCGGATATCCTGAATGACGAACATATCTCTTATCAGAAAGTTTTTGGCCTGTTAATTTTATCTTTTCAGCATTAATAATAATTACATTATCACCGCAATCAATGTGAGGTGTGAAATAAGGTTTATTCTTTCCCCTGATAATTTTAGCTACTTTTGAAGAAAGCCTGCCTAAAACCTGGTCTGTTGCATCAACAATACACCATTCCTTCTGTATGTCCGTTTTATTCGCCGATTGAGTTTTATAAACAATTCTATTCACCTTGCCATATTTTAATTCCTAAAATATCACTACCCCGGGGGGTTTTAATTTGTGGAGTGCAAAAATACAATTATTTTTAATATTACAACACTTATAACTATTTTTTATTTAGTATATTCATTATAGCAAATGCTAATAATATCACATATTTGAATATTGCGAATATTACATATCAATAAACCGGGCTGTCATTAAATCATTAAGTAATCCTGAAATTTTATTGCTAAAATTTAATTACTTATAATATTTATTATTATAATTGAAGATTTTCTAAATGGAATTTTCAGAAAAATAAACCAGATTCATAATAATACTTTCTTCTTCCGATGCAATACAGAAGGAAAGATATTCATAGGATAATATATATAATAGCCCTGGCTATTCTGGGGATAAGCCTTCCAGTATCATTATTTACTATGAGTGTTTCCGAACTATTATTATCTACCAACTGGATACTGGAAGGTGATTTTAAAAAGAAATTTCAAATATTAAAGCAAAGGAAAAGCATCCATTTCATTATTTCTGTATATATCATACATATTATTGGCCTTATATATTCAAATGATATTAACTATGCGATTCATGATTTAAGGATTAAACTTCCACTTCTTGCTCTTCCGATAATAATAGGTACTTCAGAAGCTTTATCCCGGAAGCAGGTAAAATACATTTTACTGCTGTTCGTAAGTACTGTTATTGTCAGTTCTGTTATCAGTACATTTATTCTATTTGGTTTTACAAATATAGAAGTAAATAACATAAGGGATATCTCCCCTTTTATTTCTCATATCAGATTTGCATTACTGATTAACATGGCCCTTTT
>CAZBUF010000531.1:0-3855 GCA_964495025.1 uncultured Bacteroidales bacterium
GAAATAGCTACTGCATACCTTCAGATACTATTTTGCAGGGAACTACTGGATATTTCAATCAGCCAGTATGATGTAACACTGCTTCAGGTGGAAAAAACAAGAAAACTTGTAGAAGTTGGCAATTCCGCAAAAGGAGAATTATATCGAATGGAAGCACAGGCTGCAAACGAAAAATTAAATGTTACAAATTCTGAAAATCAGCTAAAAATGGCTTACCTGGAATTAACACAGCTTCTTGACCTCGATTCGATAAAAAATTTCGATGTTGTTATTCCTCAAGATTTATTAATAGATACCAGTTATATTCTCAAGAATGTGATGGCCATCTACAATGAGGCACTTAATAATCTGCCACAGATAAAAAGCGCCGAATATTCACTTATGAGCAAAGAAAAAGCTCTTGCTATACAGGTAGGAAAAAGAAGCCCCCAGCTTTATTTACAGGGAAATTATTATACAGGCTACTCAAGCACAGGTGCAAGGATAGATCTTAACTCTCCATATGATAAGACAATAGGGTATGTTAATGGAGATATTAATCAGCCCGTGACATATACCGGTTACAGAATCCAGGATTATCCTTATATGGATCAGGTAAAGGACAATGCATATAAATCAGTCTCCGTAGGACTGAATATTCCTGTTTTTAACCGTAACCAGGTTAACAGGGATATCAGCAACTCAAGGATATCTGTTATTGATTCGAAATATGCCCTGGCACAGACAAAACAGGTCCTGTTCAAGGAGATTCAGCAGGCTCATGCAGATGCCATTGCATCGCTGGAAAAATATAAATCAAGTAGCGAGGCTGTAAGATCCAATGAAGAAGCGTTTACATATACACGGCAAAAACTGGATGTGGGCCTCGTCAGTTCAGTTGATTATAATATTGCAAAAAATGACCTGTTAAAAGCACAGTCTGATCTGTTACAGGCAAAGTACGAGTATATCTTTAAAACAAAGATTTTAGATTTTTATTCAGGAAATCCTATCACTTTGTAATTTTTTTAGTATAAATTTCTGTACAAAAAAATATAATTTTCCTTAAATTGTATTTTTTATAAGCGGGTATTCCCGCTTATAAGTTTTTAACAACGAAATAATAATACATATCATGAAAAAAATAATATCTGCATTAATATGTTTTCTTTTCATTGCGTCAACATTTGGCCAGGTTTTTAATACTGCCGGAACCCTTAAAAAAGGAAAAGTCTCTCTGGGCCTTAATCCTGCATATTATAACGATGATTTGGGCTTTTTTATACATGGAAATTTCGGAGTATTGTCAGGGATTGATTTCTCGGGCAGGTTCGGATTCGTTAACGGCAATAATTATCTTGGAGGGGACCTTGAATGGAAAATAATCAGCAAAAAGCCTTCTTTGTCATTAACAACAGGTGTACATTATGTAAATGATATTGGCCTTGACTGTTCATTGAATATTTCAACACCCATAAAAAAGGGCATAGATGTTTATTCAGGCGTGGATAGTGATATTGAATTTACTGATGATCCTTACATGTTACTGTGGATTCCGCTGGGTGTTGACCTAAGAATAAAATCAAAGTTATCATTCATTTTCGAAGCGGAAATCCCTGTAAGTGATAACGCTTTTGCTATTATCGACGGGGGAATCGTGTTTTATTTTAACTAGATGCTAAACTAAGCTGATACCGTAGTAATCTAATTAAATCTTTTTTTCATAACATTTGAAAGGAGTTTTCTGAAAAGTAGAATGGAATTCCCCTACTTCGCTAAAACTACTGCTGGCAAATAACTTTGTCTCTGCCTCATTGCTGCTTAACGTGTCTAACCTTAAATAACCGTATCCTTTATCTTTTGCATATTTTTCAGCCTGTTCAACCAGCATTTCTGCAATACCTTTGCCCTGCCATAATGGATGCACCGCCATCCTTTTCATATACAGGATCCTGGAATTATTTACCGACCATTCGATATTTTTATAATCATCGGGCGCAACCTCATTAATAGTCATCATCCCCAGGCAAATACCCAGGTTCTTCACCAGGAAAATGGCATTATTATTTAAGTCGTTTGTTATATCATCCGTGCCGGGATATGAACTGTTCCAGTGCTTCATCCCCTTTGCATTCATATCTTTGACACATTGCCGAATCAAGAAAAGTATTTCGATTAAATCATCAGGCTTTGCTAAGAGTATTTCCATTTGGCTCATTCTTATCCTAGAAACAGCATTATGCTGTTAATTTAATATTAACAGTATTATCTCCTTCTCAAATATAATGAAATTATAAATAATTCGAAAGTACTAAAAATTTAATTGCTCATGAAACATACAATATTAAAAGTAATTTTTTTTAATTATTCTAATGAAATAAATTTTATATTTATCCGTAATAAACGAGATGAATGAATTAAAAAACAGGATCTGCAGATGAAAGTAATCAACTATATTATTGTTGTGTTTATTTTATTATGTATATTTCTCTCATGCAGGAAGGAAGTTCTTATCAGTGATGATTCTGCGAAACTCACATTTTCCATCGATACTATAACATTTGATACGATTTTTACATCTATCGGTTCCACAACAAAAAATCTCAGGGTATATAACCCTTATAACCGGCCTGTTAAGGTCTCGGAGATCTCGCTGGCGGGAGGTGAAAATTCCCTGTTCAGAATCAATATTGACGGTGACAGGTCAGTTAAAGTGAGTAATGTTGAGATCCCCTCAAAAGACAGCTTATATATTTTTATTGAAGTTACTATTGATCCCTTTGGAGTCAACAATCCCATAATAGTAAAAGATTCGATAATATTTATAACGAATGGCAACTACCAGGATATTAAATTAATTGCTTTCGGGCAGGATGTTCATTTAATAAATGGTGAGATAATTGAAACACAAAACTGGATGGCCGATAAACCTTATCTTATTTACAATTCAATGGCAATTGATACCGGACAGGTACTTACAATTGAAGCAGGCACAAAAATATACATGCATGACCGGTCAAGCCTGATAGTATGGGGACAAATACTTGTAAACGGAGAAAAAGGCAATCCTGTGATTTTTCAGGGAGACAGGATCGACGAGCATTTCTATGATTCAGTTGCAGGACAATGGGGAACAATATTTATTGATCCCATAAGTATTAATAATGAGATAAATTATGCGATAATAAAAAACTCAATTGCAGGTATACAGATCGGACATCCGGCTGATAATAAGGTCCCGTCGCTGGAGCTAAACAATTCTATCATACAAAATGTATCATTTATAGGCCTTTATGCATTCGGAGCAAGAATCACTGCCTATAATACCATTATTGCCGATAGTAAAGATTATGCCATAACCCTCCTTAAAGGCGGCAGTTACAATTTCTATCATTGTACAATAAATAACAGGGGCCCGCTATGGGAAGGCAGATCGTCAGATCATTCCCTGGCAATAACCAATGAATTTGATAATCCTGAAATCGATTCCACAGCTACCAAAATAGTATATGTGAAAAGAAAGGGAGATATGGAAGCAGCAAATTTCGTTAACTGCATCATTTACGGGACCAGGAATAATGAGCTGCAATTCAGGGATAATGGGGAAAATCTCTTTAATTACAGATTTGATCATTGCTTAATAAAGGAGAACCCCGATTCAGTGGATTCCGATAATCCCGAACATTTTAACAATATTATATTCAATGAAGATCCTGAATTTATTAATGACCACTCACGTACAAACTATGATTTCGGTCTTGATACACTATCACCGGCAATAAACAAGGGTTCTTCCTTAATTATAGATGAGCATCCTTTTCTTCAATATGATTTTAACGGCAATCCCAGGAATAATGATGAAGCTCCTGATATAGG
>CAZBUF010000532.1:0-2562 GCA_964495025.1 uncultured Bacteroidales bacterium
GTGGTAATAGCAGGAATAATAATGTTATGGGGAATAATGAGCAAACCAAGCAAAGAAGAGCTGGAAAAACGTAAGATAGCCCTGGATTCATTAAGGCAGGTTCAGCAGGCGCAAGTGGAGCAGATTATTACTGATAGCGCAAAGAAAGAAACTGAAACAGGATCACTGGAAATTCCAGAACCTGAAAAGGATATTTATGATATTGATGCATTGCGCGGCAGGCTTGGTAAATTTGCCGAAGCCGGAATGGGTGAGAATGATTTTTATACACTTGAAAATGACCTTATTATACTTACTATCTCAAAGAAAGGAGGAAGGCCGTACTCTGTTGAGCTTAAAAAATACAGGACTTATGATTCATTGCCTCTTAAGCTGTTTTCGGGTGATTCAACTGTATTCGGACTTAATTTTTACGAGCAGAATAAGATTGTCACAACCAATGATTTATTTTTTACTCCTTCAACTGATGAAAAATCGATAATAGTTGACGATTACCCGCGGTCTTTTTCAATGCGCCTGAATGCAGGAGAAGACAGGTACATTGAATATCAGTATACTCTTGAACCGGACAGGTATATGGTAAATCTGGACATTAAGCTCGTTGGCATGGAAGACATTTCAACGCGTGATCCGAATTCCATAGACCTCACCTGGGAGATCTTTTCACCCAAACAGGAAAAAGGAAAAAAGAATGAGAATTACTATACCACTTTATATTTCAAGCCCTACCTGGAAGATGTGGATTTCTTTAATGCCCGTACTAACAAGGAATTAACGGAAGAAGATGTTACAACACAGGTTGAATGGATCGCATTTAAGGACCAGTTCTTCGCTTCGGTGATTATCGCGGAAAACACTTTTGCCAATGCCCTGCTGAGATCTAAAAACTTACCCGATTCAGAAAAGTATCTGAAAAACTTCAGTGCAGAGATCGGCCTTCCATTCAAAAAAGAATATAAAGAAACAATACCTATTAAATTTTATTTCGGCCCGAACAAGTTCAGTTACCTGAAAAAAAATTATGGCGATATCATGTTGCATGACATGGTGACTGTAGGAAGAGGGATCATTAAGTGGATAAACCAGTTTGTGATTATAAAAATATTTGACTGGCTCAGCAGATCAATAAATAACTATGGATTAATCATTTTGCTTCTGACAATAATAATCAAGGTAGCCCTCTTCCCCCTTACTTACAAATCTTTCTTATCACAGGCCAAAATGAAGGTTTTGAAACCACAGATTGATGAGATTACCAAGAAATACCCCAAGGGAAAAGAAATGGAGCGACAAAGAGCTACAATGTCATTATACAAAAAAGCGGGTGTTAGCCCTCTTGGAGGATGCCTGCCAATGGTGCTGCAGTTCCCTATTTTATTTGCCATGTTCAGGTTCTTTCCCACATCAATTGAATTACGGCAGGAAAGCTTCCTGTGGGCAACCGATCTGTCAACATATGATTCAATACTGGAATGGACAGGTACTATACCGATTATCACCAAAATGTATGGCAATCATATAAGCCTTTTTACCCTGCTGATGACAATATCCACTATCTTAACAATGAAGTTCAGCGGCCAGGCAACCGGAGGTGGACAGCAGATGCCCGGCATGAAAGGCATGATGTATATGATGCCTATAATGTTCATGTTTGTACTTAATAATTTTTCAGCCGGGTTAACATATTACTATTTCCTGGCAAACATAATTACTTTCGGACAAAATCTATTGTTTAAGCAGTTTGTTGACGATGACCAACTGTTGAAAAATATGGAGAACAGGAAAACAAAGGTCAGGAAGAAATCAAGCTTCCAGTCAAGACTGGAAAATATGGCAAAGAAACGTGGCTATAACGCAAAAAAACGATAGGATCGCTTTGCTTATAAGACTATTTATTAATATTTATTTATCAGTAAAAGATATAAATGCTATCCGGAAATGAAACTAGTTAACAACAGGTATAAAATTGACAATGTTGATGTTATTGGTCTGTGTACCAAATATGACTCACCTTTGTATATTTATGAAACCGGAAAAATTAAAGAACAATACAACAGGATGCTTGATGCATTTAAAGGAGTTAATGTTAAGATAAACTACGCTTGCAAAGCCCTGACAAATATTAATGTTCTCAGGTTCTTTAAAAATATGGGGTCCGGTCTTGATGCAGTGTCGGTTCAGGAAGTTGAACTCGGATTAAAAGCAGGCTTTAATGCCGGTGATATTATTTATACCCCAAACTGCGTTTCTATTGATGAAATTGAAAAAGTTGCAAAACTCGGAATAAAGATAAATATAGATAACATATCTATTCTTGAGCAATTCGGAATTCTTCACGGGAGCAAAATACCGGTATGTATAAGAATAAATCCTCATATTATGGCCGGGGGGAACCAGAAGATCTCAACAGGCCATATTGATTCGAAATTCGGGATCTCATTTTATCAAATGCCTCATGTACACAGGGTGGTAACAGCAAATAATATGAAAGTACAAGGACTACATATGCATACGGGTTCAGACATACTTGATATTGAGGTTTTCATAAAAGGCGCCGGTATT
>CAZBUF010000533.1:0-7595 GCA_964495025.1 uncultured Bacteroidales bacterium
ATATCATCTTTGTGTTGGGTAGTATATTTTTCCTCCATCCGTCATTGTCATTTATATCAACATAGGTATGGGTAATGCCGAATCTTGGTAATACCCTGGTAATAATCTGATGTGTCGAACCAAATATACTGCGGCAAACCAGTAAATGATCGCCTGCACTTAAATGACCGACTATACTGAGAAATATGGCAGCCATACCTGATGACGTAGCTATGCCGTCATCCATTTCCTCAAGGGCACACAATTTCATGATGAATTCATCATTACCCGGATTTGAATATCTTGTATAGACATGCCCTTCCTTCTCTTCTGAAAATAACGCTCTGGCTTCTTCAGCGTCATCGAATACAAAGCTTGATGTCGCATATATAGGCACACTATGTTCCTTTTGACCGGATGAGGCGGCCCGCGTTCTTACTGCTTTCGTTTCAAATTTTGTATCTTTTTTCATAAGATCATCAGTTAAACAAAAATTAGTTCTGCTATTTTAATGTATTGTTTAATAACTTAAAGAAGCAGTAAAATTATTTATTTTTCATAGTTTAGTATACTTAAATGTAATTATTTTATAAATATACATTATGGTAAAGGATACTATTAAAGAACTTCCTGTTATAGGAATTCTTCGTGGCATTAGTGAAAAGCAGGTTGAACCTGTTAGCGGGATTATTATCAGCGCCGGATTAAAATGTATTGAAGTAACAATGAACACGCCTGACGCTGATCAGCTTATCAATAAAATAGTTAACTTATCTGCCAATAAATTTATAGTTGGTGCAGGAACCGTTGTTAACATGTGTGACTTAATGAAGGCACTTGATGCAGGTGCGAAATTTATTGTAATGCCCTCAATAGTGGAAGATGTAATAGAATACTGTGTTTTAAATGATATTCCTGTTTTCCCCGGCGCATTGACCCCGACTGAAATTTTTAACGCCTGGAGTATGGGTGCTGCCATGGTAAAGGTTTTTCCTGCCACAGTTTTCGGTCCGCGGTATTTCAGGGACGTTAAGGCCCCTTTTATGGATATTGAGCTGATGGCTGTTGGCGGAGTTTCATCTGATAATATCAGGGAGTTTTTTGAAATGGGGGCTTCAGGAGCAGCCTTCGGAGCAAGTATATTCAAAAAGGAATGGCTGGAAAAAAAAGAATATAATAAGATAGAAACAGGCATTAAAGCAATGATTAAAGGATATAACGACTGGAAATCAGATTTTGTTTGATCATAGGATTGTTAACATGTAACCTTCAGGATTAAAACTAAATATAGCAGATCACGGAGATCAGTATCATGTACTCCACAATCCCGGAATAATTTCACCGCAATAGACGCACTTATTTTTAACAATATTATTGGCAAGTATTTTATATCCTTTTCTTTCTACTAATATTTTTTTGCATTTGGGGCAGTTTGTATTTTCTGCATCAGTTCCCGGAACATTGCCTATATAAACAAACTTTATTCCCGCATCAATGGCTGTTTTCCTCGCTTCCTCAAGTGTTGCCACCGGTGTCGCCGGCAGTCGCGTTAATTTGTACTGGGGATGAAACCTGCTGAAATGCAGGGGATAATCATAAAGATCATTCTTATAAAGCCAGTCGCACATCTGCCTTATCATATCCATATCATCAGTCCATCCCGGAATGATCAGATTTGTAATTTCAAGCCATACTCCCTCTTCCTTTAATATTTTAAGAGTGTTTAAAACCGGCTGCAAAGTACCGGCATTAAGTTTAAGATATATACTGTCACTGAAAGATTTCAGATCAACGTTCGCTGCATCAATGTACCGGGCCAGCTCCCTTAAGGGCTTTTCATTGATATATCCTGCTGTCACCAGCACATTTTTTATCCCCTTTTCACGTGCCAGTTTCGATGAGTCAAAGGTATATTCATAAAATGTAACAGGCTCAGAATATGTATATGCTATTGACGCACAATTATTTTTTAATGCTTCCTCAATAACAGCCTTTGGCATAAGGTCGAAGTTGCGTGTTTGTCTTGGTGAGCTTTGCGATATGGTCCAGTTCTGGCAATTCAGGCAGGCAAGGTTGCATCCTGCAGTGGCAATTGAAAATGCATTGCTTTGAGGCAGGAAGTGAAATAGCGGCTTTTTTTCTATTGGATCAATGTGTACGGCACATGGATTGCCATAGGCAATAGTATAAAGTTTCCCGCCTTCATTTACCCTGTTGTTACAGGTACTGGTTTCACCTTCTTTGATCGTGCATTCATTAGGGCATATCAGACATTTTACCCCGCGGGCGGTTTGTATATAATGGGAAGCTTCTTTACTCCACTTCCCCAGGTCTTCCTGTGATTTCAATGCTAAGGTCGTCGTGGCAGAATTTCTGCCTGTCAGGTTCAAGCCAGGAATACAAAAAATACCTGTTAGCCCAAGAACTCCGGTTCTGACAAATTGCCGCTTATTGATCCCGTCACTCATACAAATGAAAAATTTATTATTAAGAATAAATATGTGATAATAGCTATGGTCAATTTTAAGTCTGGTTATATAACAAAATTATTAAAATACTCATTAAAAAGAATGATATTATATACTTTTAACATATTGATAATTCCTTTATTTTGCTCTTTGTTCAGGATTCGTTATTTTTAATCTCTGCAGGAGGGTCAGACTTTTCAGGGTTTCGCTCATTGACATCTGTTAAACTTATAACATCAATTTTTATGAAAAAGATTTATTTTTTACTGTTAGTATTTCTTTCATGCCCGGCCTTTAATCAGAAATTTGAGGCACTGGCAATGAAGCCTCCGATGGGGTGGGCAAGCTGGAACACCTTTAATGTTAATGTTAATGAAGAACTTATAAAAGAAACTGTTGATATCATTGTTAAAAGCGGAATGAAAGATGCAGGTTATGAATACGTTCTTATAGATGACGGGTGGGAAGCAATATCAAGGGACAGTCATGGAAACCTTGTACCTGATCCTGATAAGTTTCCGGCAGGCATGAAAGCCATAGCTGACTATATACACTCCAGGGGACTGAAATTCGGGATGCATAATTGTGCAGGCACAAAAACCTGCAGCGGATTTCCTGGCGGCAGGGGACATGAGTACCAGGATGCAAGGACTTATGCTTCATGGGATGTGGATTATTTCAAATACGACTGGTGTGCTACCGGAAAGGCCAATGCCGAAGAGACATATAAAACTATGAGGGATGCGCTGTATGCTGCAGGCAGGCCTGTTGTCTTCAGCATTTGTGAATGGGGAAACAATAAACCATGGACATGGGCAAAAGATGTAGGCCATCTGTGGAGGACCACCGGAGATATAACAAATTGTTATAACTGCCATGACGTTTATGCTATGGGATGGAAATTTATACTGGATTTCCAGGACGGACTGGAAGAATTTTCCGGCCCCGATCACTGGAATGATCCTGACATGCTTGAAGTCGGCAATCCCGGCCTTTCACTTAATGAATCACGGGCACATTTCAGCCTGTGGTGCATCCTGGCTGCTCCCCTGATGGCCGGCAATGATCTCAGGAATATGGATGACGATATTCTTAAAATACTAACAAACACGGATGTAATAGCTATTGATCAGGATCCGCTGGGTAAACAGGGATATAAATTTATGGATCATCAGGATAAGGAAATATGGGTGAAGGAACTGTCAGATGATAACTGGGCTGTTTGTTTTTTTAATAAAAATGATAATACGTCAACATTTAGAATAAACTGGGATCATTTGACATTTCTTAACGGCGAATATGAGATCAGGGATTTATGGAAAAAACAAAATACAGGCACTACAAAAGAGGACGCAGGCTATGATATTGAAAGTCTTGATGTATTGTTGCTGAAACTGACCAAACTATAAGTTTGTTTCCGGTTTGTGAGTGCGCATCTCTTAAATGAAGAAGCTTTATTCTGAAAACCGGATTAATTACTATTATAATAAATATTAGCGATACTAATTATTAACTAAAAAATATACCGGGAGGTTTAAAAATGAAAAACAAAGCATTATTTCTTGCATTAATAGTTATTTCTACCCTAACATTTACATGCAGGATTATGGCGCAAAGTGAGAATAATCCACAATCAACTGATTCATTGATAATTCCGGGAAGCGAGAAACTTGTAATGATATGGACCGGCGATGACAGGGAAGTAGCACTTAAAATGGTGTTTATGTATACACTAAATGCCAAAAAGTATAAATGGTGGGATGATATTACTTTAGTTGTATGGGGACCGTCTGCAAAGCTCCTTACTGAAGATAAGGAATTACAGGATTACCTGGCGAAAATTACTGAATCAGGCACTAAAGTCATTGCCTGCAAAGGATGTTCCGACCAGTATGGTGTATCTGAAGATCTTGATGCACTAGGAATAAAAGTAGCATATATCGGAAGAGTATTAACAGGTTTTATAAAAGAGGGACGTGAGATACTTACTTTCTGAAAACTAAACACTTTTTACAAGGTGAAAACCAAAGCAGTCCGCATTTATGGTGTTCGTGACCTTCGGCTGGAAGAATTCGAACTGCCTCAGATCAGGGAGAATGAGATACTGGCCAGTGTTATTACGGACACTACCTGTACGTCGACCTATAAAGCGGTTATAAAGGGAGCACAGCATGAACGTGTACCTGATGATATTGCAGTCAATCCCACAATTATAGGACATGAATTCAGCGGAGAGATTATTAAAGCAGGGAAAAAGTGGGAGCACAGGTTCAGGCCGGGCATGAAATATGCTATTCAGCCGGCTGTTAATTATAAAGGATCACTTGCAGCTCCGGGATATTCATTCAGATATACAGGCGGAGCTGCCACGTATATAATTATTCCTGATGTCGTTATGGAAATGGACTGCCTTCTTGAATACAAGGGTGAAGGTTTCTACCCTGCTTCACTTGCCGAGCCTTTTTCATGTGTCATAGCAGCATTCAGGTCAAATTATCATAATGATCATGCACGGCACACTCATGAAATGGGCATAGTTAAAAACGGAAATACTGCCATACTTGGAGGATGCGGCCCAATGGGCCTTGCAGCTATCAACTATCTTTTTCACTGCAACAGAAAACCCGGACTTCTACTTATAACAGATATTAATGAAAACAGGCTTAAGAACGCGTCCGATTACTTTACCGTTCAGGAAGCAAAAAACCGGGGAATAGAAATTAAATATGTCAATACCGGGAAATTGAAGGACCAGGATGCGACACTTTTATCTTTTACCGGAAATAAAGGATATGATGATATTTTTGTCTTTGCCCCGGAAAAGGATTTGATAGCCGGTGCAGACAGGATCCTGGCAAAGGACGGTTGCCTGAATTTTTTCGCAGGGCCTGTGGATAAGAGCTTCTCATCCGGAATTAATTTTTACAATATACATTATAGTACAACCCACATTATCGGTTCCGCAGGTGGTAGCACAAATGATATGATCGAAGCCCTGGTCTTAATGTCGGGAGGTATGAATCCTGCAGGTATGGTTAGTCATGTCGGAGGGATCAATGCTGTTATAGATACTACCCTGAACCTTCCTGATCTGCCGGGAGTTAAAAAGCTTATCTACACCCATATCGATATGGATCTTACGGCAATATCGGAATTTGAAGAAAAAGGCATAAAAGAACCTTTGTTCAATGAGCTGCATAATATCTGCGTGGAGCATGACGGATTATGGTCAGTAAAGGCTGAAAATTACCTGCTGAATTATTTCGGTATCAGGTGACCCTTTGATAATTTGTGCTTTTATCAAAACCTTCAATCCTGAATTTTGTTCTTCCCTTTATTAACTTCTGCAGCTGGTCAAAAGAAAAGATGCTGAAAAATACCGGGAACAGATAATCCGTACCCGGAGACCAGTTGATCAGATACCTGACCAGTGATTTATCTTTTTCAATTATGCTGTGTATTGGTGTCCGGGGATAAATCCTGTAACAGGAGTTTACTCCTATAGTCTCAACAGGCTGATCATCCAGGAAATCTATCATTGCCTCAGCATGCCGCAGTTCTTCATAGGGATAACCTGCTGACAGGTCAATGGCAACCTTAATGTTTTCATTATGAGCAAGCCTTAAAAACTCAGCAAGCCGCGGAAATGATTCAGGTCCGGATGTCCTTGTATCAATACTTAATGTTATCAGGGTTGCCCCGGATAATTTTATCCATTTGAACATATCTGCAGAAAATGGCTCAGGTTTCATATAGAGAGTCCAGTTTATCTTGCCGGCATATTCAATAATCGCTTTACATATGTTGATACAATGATCCGGATCCAGGTTAAACTCACTGTCACATAAATGAAAATATGAATACCCTTCATTAGTTAATTTACTGATCTCGTGACCTACGGATACGGGATCATGATATATGACGGTGGTCCGGCCTTCAGTGCAAAAAAAACAATTACCAGTACATCCTGTTTGAGTGCGGAATCCTACAATACCCTGTTTATCAATATACGTTGAATAATCAAAAACAGCGCTTCTGATGAAGCTGAATTTATCAGAAGAAAAAAAGTCGTGGCCGTTAATCAGTTTTTTTGTATCATTTCCCCGCTCCAGATCATTAAGCAATTCAATTAACGCAAGTTCACCGGGCCCGTATATACCGAAGTCAGCTGTTGTATAATTTATTATAACTTCCGGCATTATTGAGAATCCGCTTCCTCCAAGTATTACTTTCAGGTTCATTTTCCTGCATACTTTTACATATTCTTTTATTTCATCAATAAAGAATTCACATCCCTTATAAAGCACCGTATCGATCTGTCGTATGGAAATGCCGATTATATCAGGCCTTACTTCTTTTGTTTTTTTTATTATATCATGTTCAGGATCTTCAGAAAAACAAAGATCAAGAACAAAGGGCTCATGATCAGATTTTTCCAGATGGCCGAATAAATACTCCAAGCCAACAGGTATAACAGGGGGATAATGATACCGGTTAGGATTTATCAACAGGATTTTCATAAATTCAAGTGACGTGATTACTCTATACTAATAGAATAGTCGTCACTTCTGAGGTTATCAGCCACACTCTGTGCATATTCAAAATCGAAATACACTTTTGGCTTATGTTTTGCAAATACAGGGTATCTGCCTACAGCATCCTCTGAATTAAGATAGTTATATCCAACAAGGAACAGATCAGTGCCACTAAGCTTTAATTTATATACAGGCCTGTGCTGGCATAGCTGTATCACTTCAAGCAGCTCATATTTTGTAATATCAGGTTCCTGCTTAAGCTTGATGGTCTTTATAATTTCGTCACTAAATGGTTCGCTTGTGAAGTGTAAATTAAAATTTTTTACATAACATGATAAAACAACTGCCTCATCCTGAATAACCGCAGGCTTGTTTTCATCTCCCACAAGTCTTACAGAAATACCGTTTCGTGAAAACAGACTTTTTAGCCGCTTATTACGTCTGGCGACCATCTCCTCTAAAGATTCATTTCTCCGCATCATCAGATTAAATATTTAATATTACATTAAACGATTCAATATCCAAATCATAAATAGCCAAATTCTATCTAAAAATTTTAGTTTTTAGAACTGCAAATTTAGTTAAATTCTATTTCTTTTTACCATGATAATTG
>CAZBUF010000534.1:0-6872 GCA_964495025.1 uncultured Bacteroidales bacterium
TACGTGAACGATGCATTCGGCACTGCTCACCGTGCCCATGCCTCAACAACAATCATAGCGAAATCATTTGCGACAGAAGATAAAATGTTCGGTTTCCTTATTAACAGTGAGCTGAAGAGCATGGATAAGGTAATAAATGAAGCTGAAAGGCCCTTTACTGCAATTATGGGAGGAGCAAAAGTATCTGATAAAATACTGATTATCGAACGCCTTTTGCCAAGGATCGATAACCTTATTATCGGCGGGGGAATGACCTATACCTTTGTCAAAGCACAGGGGGGGAAAATAGGCAATTCGCTGTGTGAGGAAGATAAACTCGATCTGGCATTGAGCCTGCTTGATAAAGCCAAAGCCAATAATGTTAATGTTTATATCCCCGTTGATGCTGTGAATGCTGATAAATTCGAGGCTGATGCAAATACTACGGTTTCAGGGACCGATAAAACACCTGATGGCTGGATGGGCCTCGATATAGGTGATGAAACAATACGCCAATACACTGAACTGATATACAAATCAAAAACCATATTATGGAACGGGCCTATGGGAGTTTTTGAAATGGATAAATTTTCAAAAGGCACTTCTGCCATTGCAAATGCGATAGCAACTGCCACATCAAAAGGAGCATTCAGCCTTATCGGGGGAGGTGACTCTGTGGCCGCAATAAATAAAAATGAACTGGCCGATAAAGTTAGTTATGTATCAACAGGCGGAGGTGCAATGCTCGAGTATATGGAAGGAAAAGAGCTGCCCGGAATAAAAGCCATCACAGGATAATACTATCAAAAATTTATAAGTACCTTAAAATGAAATTCAATAAAATAGCCATAATTGGCGGCGGTAACCTGGGCACTTCAATAATTAAGGGTTTGCTGAAGACAGGGGATTTCAGGAACGACGATGTTATTGTCTCTGAGATCAGGGATAGAAGGAGAAAATTCTTAACTGATTCGGGGTTTCAGGTAACTGAGGATAACAGAAAGGCAGTATCTGAGTCAGAACTGGTGATCATTGCCGTAAAGCCTCAGCAGGTAGATCCCCTGCTGAATGAAATTAAAAGTGCAGTCGTTAAGAACAGGCATATTATAACATATACCGTTTCAGGATTAGCTATCAGTGAGGTTGAAAAAAAGCTGGGTGCCATACCTGTTTTCAGATTAATGCCAAATACTGCCATTGAGATAGGAGAATCAATGACATGTATATCATACAAAAACAGTAATGATGATATCACTGAATCTGTTTTAGCATTATTTGAAAAGTTAGGTAAAGCAATAGTAATAAATGAAGAGCTGATGGGAGCAGCTACTGTCCTTGGTGCCTGCGGTATTGCATATGCTTTAAGGTATATGCGCGCTGCCAGCCAGGGAGGTATTGAGATTGGCTTTAGTGCCGAACTTTCTCAATTGATAACAGCCCAGACACTAAAAGGTGCCTCGGAACTTATTCTTGAGAGCGAGAATCATCCTGAAAGAGAGATCGATAAAGTAACAACCCCCCAGGGGATAACAATATCCGGATTAAATGAAATGGAACACCAGGGATTCAGCTCGGCTTTGATCAAAGGATTGGTTACTTCCTTTAATAAGCTGGATAAATTTAAAAATAACGATACATAAACTTCGTTCAGGAACAGGTATCATGACTACACTTAAAGATTTTCCCGAATTTTTGCTTAAGCAATATAAAAATTTCCGTAAAGAAGTGCCTTCAATGACAAAAGGGCATAATTTCACGGATAATCTTATTAATTTTCTTTTCCCTGTAAAAGCCGAAAGAAGCTGCACTAAACCACAGATTGACCTTAACCTGGCTCAGCTGCAGATAGATTTCAAAGATCTGCTGGGCCCGCTGGAGAAAGACCTTAATGAGCCCGTAGACATAATGACTGAAAAGTTCTTTAAGGAAATACCGGGTATTTATGAAAGTCTGCTGAAGGATGCCCACGCGTTTGTGGATTCGGACCCGGCAGCAAGGGCAATAGAAAGTGTCATACTTTATTATCCCGGTTTTTACAGCATTGCCATTTACCGCCTTTCTCATGTTCTTTATAAGCTGAAGATCCCTCTGCTTCCAAGGATGATATCGGAATATGCCCACAGCAAAACAGGTATTGATATACACCCGGGAGCCGTGATAGGCGCAAATTTTTTCATTGACCACGGTACCGGAGTTGTCATTGGTGAAACTACGATCATCGGCAAAAACGTAAAAATTTACCAGGGTGTGACACTTGGGGCATTATATGTAAAGAAAAGCCTCAGAGGCACAAAGAGACATCCAACAATCGAAGACAATGTCATTATTTATTCGGGAAGTACAATACTCGGCGGAGATACTGTTGTCGGCCATGATACGGTAATAGGCGGTAATGTCTGGTTAACAAAAAGCGTACCCTCCTATTCTGTTGTTTATCATGAAAGCAAAACCATTATCAGGGACAGTAAAAAACGCCCGGATACTAATGATTTCACTATCTGAACCGGATAAATCCTGTCACTTACAAACATTTTTATAATTTTAATGTTTTATTAAAATACTCCTGAAAAATACTTTTTATGAAAGCAAAAGATATTCTCGATGCTATAGGCAACACTCCTCATTTGAAAATCAATAATCTTTTTCCCGGCACCCATGAGGTATGGGTAAAGCTGGAACGGGCGAATCCGGGAGGTAGCATAAAAGACCGCATAGCGAAATCCATGGTTGAAGATGCTGAAAAGAGGGGAATTCTGAACAAAGACTCTGTTATTGTTGAACCCACATCCGGAAATACCGGTATCGGGCTTGCCATGGTTGCTGCTGTTAAGAAATACAGATTAATTCTGGTAATGCCCGAATCAATGTCAGTTGAAAGACGAAAGATAATGGCAGCTTACGGAGCCTCATTTGAACTTACTCCCAGGGATAAGGGGATGAAAGGAGCAATTGAGAAAGCAAAGGAGATCGCCTCTGAAAATCCCAATGTATGGGTCCCCTCACAGTTCGATAATGAATCAAACATTGATATCCACAGGACCACTACTGCACGGGAGATATTGGATGATTTTCCAGGGGGGATAGATTACCTTATAACAGGCGTTGGTACAGGCGGTCATATTTCAGGGGTTGCTGAAATATTAAAAAAATCGTTGCCCGGACTGAAGGTATTTGCAGTAGAGCCTGATCTATCGCCTGTCATCAGCGGCAGCACACCCGGCTCCCACTCCCTGCAGGGGATAGGTGCAGGATTTATTCCTGAAAACCTGCATACTGAACTCCTTGACGGCACTATACAGGTCTCGAAAGATGAGGCATTCCTTTATGCCAAAAGAGCTGCAAGGGAAGAAGGATTGCTTGCCGGCATATCTTCAGGAGCCACACTGGCAGCAGTAGCAAAAAAACTTCCGGAAATACCGGTGAAGTCTGTTATCCTGGCTTTTAATTACGATACCGGCGAACGTTATCTTTCTGTTGAAGGATTATTTTAAAACCAGCATGTCATAAAATTATTGCCTTTCAAATACTAAACTTTTGTAACACCTCCTGATACAATAAATTTCATTGCTTCAGCAGCAGGAATATCAAGAGGAGTGATATGTTCCACAGGCACAATATACATCTCCCCGGAAAAATTATATGAATGCGGAAAATATACCGTTGCCTTATCCCTGATACCCAGATCAGACAGGTCAGTCTGTGTAAGAAATCCCATCTTTTCAAGATTGGAGATCATATTTACCTTAACTAAAACAGGCTTGTTAAATTTCTTCTCCTTGCCAACAAATGCCGATAACAGATCCTTTATTGACGAATAAATAACCTTGACCAGGGGAGCGCTTTGCATTATTTTATCGATCAGCATCCTTAGCGGCCTGAACAATATCGTTTGTCCGATAAAACCCAGAAGAGTGATTCCCACAAGGACAACCAATACTCCAATACCCGGTATATCGAGATGGAAGATATCATCAACATATTTCCTTATTACACTGTCAACAAGTGTAAAAACCAGATATACGATATAAACGGTAACACCTGTCGGGGCAAGGTATAATAATCCCTGTAAAAAGTACCTTATTAGCCTTTTCATATGCTTGAATTTTAATTATGAATATTCAATGAGCTTATTTTACAAATAATTATGATTCTATAAAGATCTCAGTTTTTTAAATTTCTCCATTGTTAAGCTCCGTGCCACCATTTCATATGAATGGCTGATCCATTCATATACAAGCTTATCGCTTAAGGTCCCGTCAATAAAAACGGTATTCCAGTGTTTTTTGTTAAAATGATATGCCGGAGTTACTTCAGGATGTTGTTCGCGTAATTCAATAGCCAGTTCAGGATCACATTTTAAACTTATACCTCTGCTATCTTCAGATAAATCCAGCAGGGCAAACATTTTATCCATTACCTTAAATACCAGTGCAGTATCGTTAAAAGGAAAGCTTTCGGTAACTCCTTGTTTGGATAGGCAATATTTACGGATATTTTCGATGTTCATATTTATATGAATTCCTTTGCAAAATTAAATAAAAAATCAAATTAGAAATCTATTTTCTATGATGATAAGGGAATTGTTTATTAACAGTATAATTCATATTTTTTCACTAAATACCTTTTGTTGTATGATAAGTAACCACTATTTTTGACTTATAAATAACAAAAGTCAAATTCTATGCTGCCAATAAATGTAAAGAGTCAGATTATTGAATCAGCAACAAAATATTTCTCCAGATACGGTTTTCATAAAACAACTATGGATGAGATTGCTAAACATATTCATAAAGCAAAAGGTGTTCTTTATTATTATTTTAAAAGCAAAGAGGAACTATTTAATGAAGTTGTGAAACAAGAATTAAATTATGTTAAAAGTGAATTGAGTAAAATTACGGCTGGCAGTAAAGACTCGTTAACAATAATTAAAAAATATTTTCTTACCCGCTTAAAATTACTTAGCACAGCAGTGAATTATCACGAAACACTTAAAGCCGATTTCTTTGAGAAATATAATTTTGTGAAAGATGTCAGGGACGATTTTACTGAATTCGAATTCGCACAACTTAACCAGATTTTTAAAAAAGGAAATAAAGAAGGTTATCTTGATATTAAAAATATAGGATCCACTGTAGAAGCTGTTATGATGCTTGTAAACAGCATAGAGCTTCCCTTATATTTGCAAAATAAATATGCTGAATATGAGAATACAATAGAGGATCTTGTGTCTATGATAATAAATAGTCTTCGATATAATAAAAAATAATAAATATTTATTTTAAATTTTATCTGGCCAGAAAACAAAATAGGTCAAATTATATTCTTATTTTTGTATTGACTAAAAAACCAAAATGGTCAATAAAATTATTTTGTGAATATGGAAAAGTTTGTACAAGGAATTATAAAATGGAAATGGGTAATTATTGTAATTGTATTAGGCCTAACCTTTTTTTTCGGTTATCAAATCAGGAATATAAAAATTAATTCTGATATACTAAGCACTTTACCTGACGATGACTCGACAGCAGTTCTGTATAAGAATATAGGTGCCCGATTTGGCGGGAATGAAATTGGTATGATCGTTTTGGAAACTGACGATGTTTTCAAAGCGGAGATATTACAACACATTAAGCAAATTACAGACAGTCTGAAAATTACCGGTGGAGTATCCACTGTAACAAGTCTTACGAATATTCTTGATATTAAAAGCTCTGAATGGGGTATCGAAATAGGGAACCTGGTGGATGAATATGATTTACCTGATGACCCTTCAGAAATGGACAGCCTCAGAAATTATGTTTTTTCCAAAGAAATGTATAAAGGGGTTATAGTTTCTGAAGATGGAACAGCCACCGTTATTTTGTTTACACTACTTCCCGACGCAGATAAGCAGGCGGTTGCAAATAATATCAAAACTAAAGTCGAAAAATTGAACTTACCCGAAACAGTTTATTTTGGTGGATTGCCTTTTATGCTGAACGATGTTACGGATCTGATCCTGTCTGATATGCTATGGCTTATACCTATTGTTTTTGTGATTATTGCCCTAATACTATTATTCAGCTTCATGTCTTTTAGCGGTATGCTGATACCTTTACTTACAGCCGCTATTACTGTTATTTGGACACTTGGTATAATGGCATTTTCAGGTTATGAGATTACAATTATCTCTAACTTTATGCCGGTTGTATTGCTCGCCATCGGAAGTGCATATACAATTCATGTTTTAAACAATATAAATTTAAATACCCTAAAAGACAGAAAGCAGGCTTTAATTAAGGCTATGTCCTATACAATAATTCCGATAATCCTGGCATCCCTGACAACTGCTATTGGTTTTGTTTCATTTATATTTAGGGCATACCTTACAATGATTAAGGACTTCGGCATTTGCACTGCCATTGGTATACTGATAGCTTTGTTATTGTCCATTTTTTTCATTCCTGCAGTTATTTCAGTATTGTCTGTGTACAGAAAAAAAGTTGAAGCTGAAAGAATAGTAAAGAAGAATACTTTGTCTCGGGTTATACTTCAACCACTTGTAAATCTTCTTTTCAAACACCCTAAATATATATTAACAGTTTGGGGTATTCTTATATTAATTAGCATAGGTGGTATATTCTTAATAAAGACAAGTGTAAACATAACTGAATATTTTAAAAAAGATAATCCGACAAGGGTATCAGAAGATGTAATGCAGAAAAAATTCGGGGGTTCATTACCTGTTTTTGTTGAATTTGAAGGAGATGTTCAGGAACCGGAGGTTTTAAAGATGATGATCCGGACCGAAGATTTTATGAAAGAAGACCCGAATATTTCCTCAACCCAGTCAGTTGCCGATCTTATTCAGCAAATGAATGATATGATGGGAGAAGGGGAAAAAGTACCTGAAG
>CAZBUF010000535.1:0-3226 GCA_964495025.1 uncultured Bacteroidales bacterium
CTTTCCCGATTACAGGCCTATTGAAAATATAAAAATTAAAGAGGGACGTTATGTTAATAATATTGATATCGCTCAGAACAGAAAAGTGGCGGTAATATCCACCGAGGTCAAAGAAGAGCTTTTTAAAAACAATCATGCTATCGGCAAATATATTATTGTAAATGGTTTTTCTGTTCAGGTAGTAGGGATATTCGAAGATATTGACGACTGGGATAATAACAGGTGTGTATATCTCCCTGTAACAACAGCCCAGTTATTATATGGGGGAAGTAATGATATTTCCCTGCTTTCCCTGACAATCCCCGTATCTTCTTCACTTGATGAATCGAAACAGATCGAGCAGAAAATAAGGACTATGATTGCCAAGACCCATACTTTTGATGTTGATGATGAGCGGGCATTACACATTGGAAACTGGCTGGAAAATCTGAATATGTTCATCAATCTGTTCAATTCGATAAGGTTTTTTATCTGGATGATAGGCATCATGACCATAATTGCAGGAATTGTGGGTGTCAGCAATATCATGACCATTGTTGTTAAGGAGCGTACCAAGGAGATAGGAATCAGGAAAGCAATAGGGGCCAGGCCAGGCTCGATTGTCGGGTTGATATTGCAGGAATCAATATTTATAACTTCCGTGGCCGGATTTTTCGGGTTATTATTAGGAACGGGACTTCTGGAACTGATCAGGAGATATATACCTGAGAACGATTACTTTTATAATCCTGAGGCTGACATCAGAATAGCTGTCGGGGCCACATTACTGCTGATAATTGCCGGGTTGCTTGCAGGTTTTTACCCGGCCCGCAGAGCATCTAAAATAAGGCCGATTGAGGCATTACGTGATGAATAAAAATTATAATAAATATAATACTCTAAGTTATGTTTGACCGCGACAGATGGCAGGAAATATTTTATGCCCTGAAAAAAAATAAGATGCGGACGTTCTTAACCGCTTTCGGAGTGTTCTGGGGCATTTTTATGTTAGTAATTATGCTTGGCGCGGGCAAGGGATTATATAACGGTATATTTTACGGAATGGGCGATTTTGCTACTAACAGCCTGTTCATATGGACACAGCAAACGACGGTCCCTTACAAGGGATTTCCCAGGGGAAGAAGATGGAACTTCACTAACGAAGATACAAAAGCCCTGGTTGATAATATCAGGGAAATTGAGGTTCTGGCTCCCCGCATAGGATCAAGGCAGGGACTGGTGGAAATTGCGCGCGATAAAAACAGTGATTATTTCCGTATTATCGGGGACTCCCCGGAATATTTTAAGATCGATCCGGTAAAGATTCTTCACGGACGGTTCATTAACCGGAGGGATATTAAGAAGGTAAGGAAAGTTATTATCATAGGAAAGAGGGTAAATGACGTATTGTTTGATCCCGGTGAAAATGCTATTGGCGAATATCTGAAGATCCAGGGTGTGTATTTTGAAGTGGCAGGGGTATTTCAATCGAAACGTGCACCAAACAGGGGAGGTGATTATCAGAATGAGTGCATTATTATGCCTATCACTACTCTGCAAAAAACATATAACTACGGCAATATTGTAGGATATTATTCTGTTCTGGCAAAGCCCGGTATTCCGGTAAGCAGCGTTGAAGCGAAAATGAGAAAATTTCTCGCGCGGCGTCATAAGATATCACCTGATGACAAACTGGCATTTGGTTCAAATAATGTTGAAGAGGATATCAGGAATCTAACCAACTTATTTACAGGGATATCTTTACTTTCGTGGTTTGTAGGGATATTGACATTAGCAGCCGGGGTTATCGGGATCAGCAATATCATGCTGGTTATTGTGAAAGAAAGGACAAAAGAGATTGGTATTCAAAGGGCCATCGGCGCCACACCAATTAAGATCATAACACAGATAATTATGGAATCGGTTTTTTTGACAACAATCGCCGGCTATGCAGGTTTATTATTGTCCACGGGAATTGTGGAGATCGTAGGGGCCTTGCTGCGTAAAGCGCAGGTAGAATCTTTCTTTTTCAGAAATCCCGAGGTCGATTTTAAAGTTGCTACTTTGGCATTATTAATATTAATTGCTTCCGGAGCGCTTGCCGGGTTGATACCTGCCAGACGGGCTGTAAAAATAAAGCCGATTGACGCCCTGCGTTCTGAAGTATAAAACATATAAATTAATTTATTTAAAAATGAAAAAAGTATTAAGAATAATTATTATTGTTATCATAGTAGGCAGTGGTATAGGGATCTTTGTTTACCTGGCAAGTAAAGAGAAGAAGGCCCCCGTGATTTTTGAGACCCAGTCTCCGGCAGTTACAAATATTGTTAAAAAGACGGTCGCCACAGGCTCTATCGTCCCCAGAAAAGAGATCGAGATAAAACCGCAGGTGCCGGGAATAATTGTGGATGTTTATGTTGAGCCGGGCGATATGGTTAAAGAAGGGGATCTTATTGCTAAGGTGAAAGTTATTCCTGAGATGAGGGAGCTTAACAGTGCCGAAGCAAGATTAAAGCAGGGAGATATCAGATATCTGGATTCTAAAAAAGTATACGAACGGCAGAAACAGTTGTTTGATGAAGGAATAATCCCTGAGCTCGAATTTCAGCAATATAAAGTAGCATTCGATAATGCGGAAGCAGAAAAGGAAGCTGCTGAAAACAATCTGCAGATAATTAAAGAAGGGGTGACCAAAAGTAAAGGCACAACACTCACTCTCATTCGTTCCACCATAAGGGGTATGGTTCTTGATGTTCCGGTAGAGGTTGGGAATACCGTGATTCACACAAATCCTTACAATCCCGGAACAACAATTGCATCTGTGGCTAATATGAATGATCTTATTTTTGAGGGTGATCTTGATGAATCGGAAGTCGGAAAGATCAAACTGGGAATGCAGCTGCTGATTACTGTTGGAGCTATTGATAACGTGACATTCAGTGCTACCCTTGAGCATATTTCCCCTAAAGGATTCGAAGAAAACGGTACAATCCTCTTTCCTATAAAAGCTAAAGTCAGTCTTAATGATACGATTTTTATCCGTGCCGGGTACAGTGCAAATGCAAATATTGTTCTTGATAAACGTGATAGTGTGCTGGCAATAAGTGAGAACCTCCTCCAGTTTCAGGGTGTAAGCGAAGACTCAGTGTATGTTGAGATTGAAACAGGCAAGCAGCAGTTTGAAAAACGTTTTATTGAAGTCGGACTTTCAGACGGTATAAATATTGAAGTTGTATCAGGACTT
>CAZBUF010000536.1:0-1799 GCA_964495025.1 uncultured Bacteroidales bacterium
TTCAATAAGATATATTGCCTTATCACTTATACCAAGCACATCTAATTCTGTAGTAATATTTTTAGTATTTCCACTTATCTTTTCATTACAATATATAGGAATGTCTTCTAAATTAATCTTATATTCAACATTCATGTGGAATTTTACTGATGATAGAGGTTTAGATAATAAATCTACTGATTTCTTCTCTAAATAATTATCTCTGGTATAGCTGTATTTATTTCCTAAATATTTTGAATTATAATAATCTTCATCTGCTTCTTTTAACAAAAACTCTCCTATCCTAATCAAATTTCTGGAAGGAAGATTATAATACTCCCCAAAATTTAGACCACTAGTTAAGTTGAAAAAAGTAACTTAATTTTACAGTGGAAAATGAAAACAAACAGAAGAAAATTTTCGGGGGTCTTTAAGGCCCAGGTAGCCATTGAAGCGCTCAAGGAGCGTGAGACATTGGCTGAACTTTCAAAGCGATATGAGATACATCCAAACATTATTTCAAAATGGAAGAAGGAGTTTATAGAACGAGCCAGCGAGATTTTTGAGACGAAAGCACCTGAAAAGCAGGCCGAGATCGATACAGAAAAGCTCTATACCAAAATAGGGAAATTGGAAATGGAGCGTGATTTTTTAAAAAAAGTCTCAAAGAAGTTAGGCCTATGAAAGAGCGTGTAAAGTTAGTAACAGAGAAAGCGCCGATAAGTAAGCGTCAGCAATGTAACTTATTGGGTATAAATCGTGGAGTATTATATTATAAATCCACGGGAGAAAGCCAGGAGAACCTTGAGATCATGCGAAAGATGGATGAACATTATCTTAAGCATCCGACAGCAGGGGTACTGCGTATGCAGGATTTTTTGTTTTCTATAGGCTTCCTTGTGAATCATAAACGGGTACGCCGGTTACTGCGAAAGATGGGTTTAATGGCCATTTATCCCAGACGAAATTTAAGCAAATTGGGATTGGCAAAATACATCCGGCCCTATTTGTTAAAGGGACTTAAGATTGACCGGCCAAATCAGGTTTGGGCCATTGATATAACATACTGTCCCATGGCAAAAGGATTTATGTATCTAACGGCTATTATTGACCTTTACAGCCGTTATGTGGTAGGCTGGGGGTTATCAAATACGCTTGATGCAGAATGTAGCCTGAGCGTTCTTAAAAATGCTGTTTTGCAGTATGGAAAACCAGAGATCATTAATTCGGATCAGGGTAGTCAATTTACCTGTGAACTTTGGATCAAATATCTTGATGAAAATGACATAAAAATTAGTATGGATGGCAAAGGCCGGGCAATTGACAATATATTCATTGAAAGATTATGGCGATCAGTAAAATATGATTATGTATATCTTCATCCTGCTAATGACGGAAATGAGCTTTATCAGGGTTTACAGGAATATTTTGATTATTACAACCATCAACAATCTCATCAGGGAATAGGCAGGAGAATACCGGTAGAACTATTCACTCCGGCAGCATAATTATCAATAAAATATGATGTTTTTAACAAAAGAAAAAAGTAAACAAAAAAGAAAAGGTGTTAATAACCAGAATAACTCCATCGATTTATTTCCGGTAATTAACACTTGGTTTATATCATCATTTTTTAATTTTAAATTTCAATTAAAAAAACACAACTTGTGGTTCTAAAAAAGGGGAGTAGTAAATATTGACAATGTTTAGGCAAAATGTTTTAAAACGCCTCTTCCATAAATGATTAACAGATTTAAATATATATTAAGATTTATAAGGACAAGTTTTGCTGATAATGGGTTTGATGCAACAACTTCTTA
>CAZBUF010000537.1:0-2562 GCA_964495025.1 uncultured Bacteroidales bacterium
TTCTTGTTCTGATTATTTTACTCACATTTGCTTTACCCAGTCTCAGATATTCAAGCAGCTCAGTATTTGAAGGGCAGATATATCCACATGAACCACACTCAATACAATCCAGCACACCGCTTGTTTCGAGTCTGTCAAACAAATTTCTCCTTGACAGGCTCATTAAGAGATAAGGCTCAAGACCCATAGGACATATTGAAACACATTTGGAACATCTTATACACCGGAGCACTTCCCGCCGCATGGATTCCGCTTCCTGAAGCAAAAGGATCCCTGAGCTCCCTTTGGTAACAGGGATGGCAGGATCGCTGAGTGCTTTGCCCATCATAGGGCCCCCGTTAATTATTTTACCTGTATCTTCGGGCATCCCTCCTGCCGCTGCTAACAATTCCGATACCCGGGTACCGATCCTTACCCTGAAATTTGACGGCTGTTTAACCGATTTTCCCGTTACAGTTACAATCCGTTCAATCAGTGGTTTATTTTTTTGTACCGCTTCATATACTGCTAATGTGGTACCAACATTAAATGCTACAACGCCAACATCATTTGGCAGTCCGCCGGATGGTACTTCACGGTCAAGCAGGGCTTTTATTAATTGCTTTTCCCCTCCCTGCGGATATTTGACCTTCAGGCCATAGACTTTAATGCCCTCATATTTATCTGATAACTCTGAGAAGTATCTTACAGCATTCTGCTTATTATTTTCAATCCCTAATAATGCATGGTCAACTTTTAAAGCCTTCTGCAAAAGCCTTATCCCCACCATCAGTTCTTCGCCATACTCAAGCATAAGTGCATGGTCGGCCGTAAGGTAAGGTTCACACTCTACCCCATTTATTATCAAATATTCAACTTTCTTTCCCTTAGGTACGCTTAACTTAACATGGGACGGGAATGTTGCACCTCCAAGTCCGACAATACCTGCCTTAATAACCTTTTCAATAATTTCTTCGGACGAACATTTAATATCAGTCTTAAGTTCATTGCTTCTGTCAATTTCTGAAACCCACTCGTCACCTTCAGTATTTATAACAATTGTTTTTCTTTTATAACCGCTGGTGGTAATCAAATCATCGATCTTAACTATCTTGCCGGATACCGAAGAATGGATATTACTGGAAACAAATCCTTCATTTTTAGCTATCAGCTGACCTGTTTTTACCTGCTCACCTTTTTCAACCACAGGTCTTGAGGGTGTTCCAAGATGCTGGGATATAGGTATATATACAGCATCAGGAATCGGCAAATCCTTGATTTTCGCATTTGCTGACAATTTATTTTCCGGAGGATGCACACCCCCTTTTGCAAAGGTCTTTAGCACTTCATATTAGCTTTTAACTAGTTCTCAGATATATTTTTTTCTTCAGTATCCTTATGTTGTGAATTTTCATTCGCTGATTCCATTGATCTCCCTGAGTCATTGTTCACTGTTGCTTCTTTCTTTGGAGGAAACCCGAATTCGATGATTGCTCCTGTAGGGCATTCAGGCACACATTTACGGCATAACCTGCATTTTTCAGCATCAATAAATGCCAGGTTGTTATTCATCTCAATAGCTTCAAACGGGCAAATAATAAAACATTTGGTACAACCTGTGCAGGCTACGGAGCAATTTTTTTTGGCTATTCCCCCCTTATCCTCATTCATGCAGGCAACATATATCTTACGTTCTTTTTTGTTCCTTTTTCTCAATTCAAAAAGGTCCCTGGGGCATTCTTTAACACATGCCCCACAGGCAGTACAGTTCTCATCCTTTACTTCGGGTAGGCCTGTATCACTGTTCATTGACAGAGCATCGAACCTGCACACCTCAACACAGTCGCCAAAACCCAGGCACCCATACTGGCATCCGGTATCTCCTCCATAAAGAGCCGCTGCCAGAGCACATGACGGCGTTCCGTCATATATATTTATCCTTGGCCTGTATTCACAAGCCCCGTTGCATCTCAGAACCGCAACCTCAGGTTCCTGGGTCACTGCTTCCCGCCCCAGGATCCTGGCTACTTTTTCCATTGTCTCATTCCCGCCAACCGGACAAAACAAACCTTCAAAATCATCAGACCTGACAACTGCTTCAGCAAAGTTCCTGCAACCTGCAAAACCACATCCTCCGCAGTTTGCTGCGGGCAGTTCCTCCTCAACATCATCAATACGTGGATCTTCATGAACCTTGAACCGCTGGGCCACAAAAAACAGGATCACCGCTGATGCAACTCCAAGTCCGCTGAGTGATATTATCGTATATAATACAACTGAACTCATACTGTTCCCGCTTTTACTATAGTAAATATAAAGGCTTTTCGGATACTGTTCCTGAAATAATATAAAATTACATAATAAACAACCAACACCGATAACGATATGATACCGGTCAATACTTCATTGATACCAAAACCTGAAAATATAACAAGAAATAGTAAAACCAGGATGACTGGCATAATATATCCCAGGAACAAGGCTTTATAACCGTGTGATTTTGTTATCCGGATATTTACCTCATCCCCCATCGTAAAATTGCCGGATCTGTTAATAACATCTATGGAATTATCCTTGATATCT